>NZ_QAIQ01000005.1 GCF_003061105.1 Arthrobacter sp. HMWF013 | reverse complement strand
CTTCTCAGCACTGCGGCACCCCTGCGCCGGAGACCTCACTTACGGCGCAGATCCGCGGCTGGCAGCAACGCTGGGGCTCACACGGCAGTGGCTCCACGCACGCCAGCTCGGTTTCGAGCACCCCGTGACCGGGGAGCGCGTGACGGTCACCAGCGAATACCCCCAGGACCTGGCCTACGCCCTTGAAGTCCTGGAATCGGGCCAGGCCTAGGCACTGGGTCGCTGCGGCAGGCACAGGCGGCCAGCGCATAGAATAGTGCGGTGACTTCCAGCAATGCCTCGTTCGTCCACCTTCACAACCACACCGAGTACTCCATGCTGGACGGCGCCGCCCGTCTGGGGGAGTTGTTCGATGAGACCGAACGCCTTGGCATGCCGGCCCTCGCCACCACCGACCACGGTTATCTGTTCGGCGCTTTTGACTTCTGGAAACGCGCCACGGACCAGGGAATCAAACCCATTATCGGGGTCGAAGCCTATGTCACGCCCGGCACCGCACGGACGGATAAGAGCCGTGTGCGCTGGGGCGAGGAACACCAGCGGAAAGACGACATCTCCGGTGGTGGTTCATACACCCACATGACGCTCCTGAGCTATAACAACGCCGGGATGCGCAATCTCTTCCGCGCCTCCTCGATCGCCTCCCTGGATGCGGTGTTCGGCAAGTGGCCGCGGCTGGACCGGGAGCTTCTGAACACATACTCGGAAGGCCTGATCGCCACCACCGGCTGCCCCTCAGGCGAAGTCCAGACGCGGCTGCGTCTGGGCCAGTACCGCGAAGCCGTGGAGGCCGCCGCGGAGTTCCGCGACATTTTTGGTGCGGAGAACTACTTCTGCGAACTGATGGACCACGGCCTGGACATCGAGCGCCGGGTCACGGGGGACCTCCTGCGGCTGGCCAAGGACCTCAACCTGCCCCTGGTGGCCACGAACGACCTCCACTACACCCACGAGCACGACGCCAAGGCCCACGAGGCCCTGCTGGCCATCCAGTCAGGTTCCACGCTGCTGGAGCCCACCTATGACAACGGTGGCTCCCGGTTCGCGTTCTCCGGCAGCGGCTACTACCTGAAGTCCCCGCAGGAAATGCGGGAGCTGTTCAGGGACCACCCGGACGCGTGCGACAACACCCTGCTGATCGCCGAGCGCTGCGAGGTGTCGTTCAACACCGGTGCAAACTACATGCCCCGGTTCCCCTGCCCGCCGGGGGAGGACGAGACATCCTGGCTGGTCAAGGAAGTGGCAGCCGGTCTCGAATTCCGTTACCCGGGCGGAGTCCCGGACAAGGTCCGCACCCAGGCTGACTACGAGCTGGAAGTCATCACCTCCATGGGTTTCCCCGGGTACTTCCTCGTGGTGGCGGACTTCATCAACTGGGCCAAGAACAACGGCATCCGCGTCGGACCCGGACGTGGCTCCGGTGCCGGTTCCATGGTGGCCTACGCCATGCGCATCACCGACCTCGATCCGCTGCACCACGGCCTGATCTTCGAACGCTTCCTCAACCCGGACCGCGTCTCGATGCCCGACTTCGACGTCGACTTCGATGACCGGCGCCGCTCCGAAGTCATCGACTACGTGACCCGCAAGTACGGCGACGAGCGCGTGGCCATGATTGTCACCTATGGCACCATCAAGACCAAGCAGGCGCTGAAGGATTCATCCCGTGTGCTTGGCTACCCGTTCAGCATGGGCGAGACGCTGACCAAGGCACTTCCCCCGGCCGTCATGGCCAAGGACATTCCGCTGGCGGACATCCAGAACCCGGAGTCCAAACGGTATGGCGAGGCCGGCGATTTCCGCCAGCTCATCAGCACGGACCCCGAGGCTGCAAAGGTCTTTGAGACCGCCCTGGGCATTGAGGGGCTGAAACGCCAGTGGGGCGTCCACGCCGCCGGTGTCATCATGTCCTCGGACCCCATCATCGACGTCATCCCCGTCATGCGCCGCATCCAGGACGGCCAGGTGATCACGCAGTTCGATTACCCCACGTGTGAAGGCCTGGGCCTGATCAAGATGGACTTCCTCGGTTTGCGGAACCTGACGATCATTTCCGACGCCCTGGAGAACATCAAGCTCAACCGCGGCCACGAGCTTGACCTCGACACCCTTGCACTGGACGACGTCCCGTCCTATGAGCTGATGGCCCGCGGCGACACTTTGGGCGTATTCCAGCTCGATGGCGGGCCCATGCGTGCGCTCCTGAAGCTGATGAAGCCTGACAACTTCGAAGACATCTCCGCAGTGCTGGCCCTTTACCGCCCGGGTCCCATGGGCGCGAACGCGCACACCGACTACGCGCTGCGCAAGAACGGGATCCAGGAAGTCATCCCGATCCACCCTGAGCTCAAAGAACCGCTCGCCGAGATCCTCGGCGGGACCTACGGCCTGATCGTTTACCAGGAACAGGTGATGGCCGTGGCGCAGAAGCTCGCCGGCTATTCCCTCGGCCAGGCAGATATCCTGCGCCGTGCCATGGGTAAAAAGAAGAAATCCGAACTGGATAAACAGTTCGCTGGTTTCTCCCAGGGCATGCAGGACAACGGCTACTCCATGGAAGCCGTCAAAACCCTGTGGGACATCCTGCTTCCCTTCTCCGACTACGCCTTCAACAAGGCACACTCTGCCGCCTATGGCGTGATTTCCTACTGGACCGCCTACCTGAAGGCGCACTATGCCCCGGAGTACATGGCTGCCCTGCTGACCTCGGTGGGTGACGACAAGGACAAATCGGCCATCTACCTCAACGAATGCCGCCGCATGGGCATCACCGTGCTGCCGCCGGACGTCAATGAGTCAGCCCTCAACTTCACGCCAGTGGGCAACGACATCCGCTTCGGCATGGGAGCCATCCGCAACGTGGGCGTCAACGCCGTCGAAGCAATGGTCGCCGCCCGCGAAAAGGAAGGCGCCTATACGTCCTTCAAGGACTACCTCGTCAAGGTCCCCGCCGTGGTCTGCAACAAGCGGACCATCGAGTCACTGATCAAGGCCGGCGCCTTCGATTCATTGAACCACCACCGGCGCGCGCTGGCGATGATCCATGAAGAGGCCATCGATTCAGTCATTACGCTCAAACGCAATGAGGCGATCGGCCAGTTCGATCTCTTCGCAGGGTTTGACGAGGCTGAATCCGAAGCGTCCCTCAGCATCGAAATTCCTGACCTGCCTGAATGGGAGAAAAAGGACAAGCTTTCGTTCGAACGGGACATGCTTGGCCTCTACGTCTCGGACCACCCGCTGCAGGGCCTCGAGGGACTCCTCAGCCAGCACGCGGACCAGAGCATCACATCGGTGATCGCCGAGGACGGGCCCCACGACGGCGCTATCATCACCATTTCCGGCATGATCACCTCCCTGAGCCGCAGGATCGCCAAAGCAAGTGGCAACGCCTACGCCCGCGCGGAAATTGAGGACCTCGGCGGCTCCATGGAAGTGATGTTCTTCGGCCAGGTCTATGGCCCCATCGCTTCTGTCCTGGCCGAAGACCTCATTGTGGTGGTCAAAGGCCGTCTGCAGCGGCGCGACGACGGAGCCGTGGCACTGAACTGCATGGAGCTCTCCGTGCCTGACCTCAGCGAGGGCACGAACGGACCCGTACTCATCTCCATGCCCACACACAAGGCAACCGAGGCCGTGGTCACTGAGCTCGGGGATGTCCTGCGGAACCACCGGGGAAACTCGGAGGTCCGGCTGCACCTCCAGGGCGACACCCGGACTGAAGTCATGGGACTGCCCGTTCACCTGCGGGTCAACCCGAGTCCGTCCCTGTTCGGCGACCTGAAGGTACTCCTCGGGCCGACGTGCCTGGATAACTAGATTTCGTAGTCCAGCGGGACGGGCTGGCCGTAGGCGCCGGCGTGATAGAGGAGCGGGGAACCGTCGTCGCCCACTTCACCGTCCACCACTTCAACCACCACTACGGCGTTGTTCTCGAAGGAGAGGCGCATCTGGATTTCCCCGATGAGCCAGCCCGCGACGCCCTTGAGGATCGGGACATCATGCGGACCGAGTTTCCAGTGGTCTCCGCCGAACCGGTCCTTGGTGCGCGCGAAGCGGTCGGCCAGCTCCTGGTTTTCCAGACCCAGCATGTGGACGCCGAGGTGGGTGGTGTTGGCTATCGCCGGCCACGAACTCGAACTCCGGGCCATGTTGAACGTAAACCGGGGTGGCTGCGCGGACAACGAGGCCACAGACGTCGCAGTGAAACCATACGGCTCGCCCTGGTAGTTCACCGTGATGATTGCCACGCCGGCCGCGTGTCGGCGGAACATTTCCTTGAACGTGTTCTCGTACGCCGTCTTGTCTGTCATGGTGGAAACTGCTCCTGAAATGCGGGCTGGATTCGGACTCTGCATTAAGCCTATGGCTCCCGCGCAGGCCCGGCGGAATCGCCCGACCTGCTACGTCATTTGATCGGGAGGGGCGAACCTTTGTTAAGGTTTGTTAAATGAGTCAACACGCCGCCGGCCGCCGGTCATCCCGCCCGCCGTTGAAGTGGTTCGCTGTTGCAGCGGCGGCTGGTGTTCCGGTCGGGCTCCTCTGGTGGCTGCTGGCCC
>NZ_QAIQ01000646.1 GCF_003061105.1 Arthrobacter sp. HMWF013 | reverse complement strand
GTTAGCGGAGGTTGCGGTTGATGGCCCGCACCCCCACCACCAGGCCGACGGCGGCTGTCACCGCTGCTGCCAGAAGGCCCAGGAGGGTGTCCGTCCCGACGCTGCCGGCGAACAGTTCCCGCTCTGCGTTGACGAGGTAGGTCAGGGGGTTGAAGAGGCTGGCCGTCTTCATCCAGTCCGGACCCGCCTCGATGGGGAGCATAATGCCCGAGAGGATCATCAACGGGAACAGCAGCGTCTGCTGCACACCCCAGAAGATCCACTCCTTGTTCTGCGAAACGAGAGCCAGGGCGTAGGACAGCGCACCCAGCCCGATGCCGAAGATGCCCAGGATCACCAGGCCGGCCAGCACATGCAGCGGATGGAAGACGAAGCCGAACGGGATGCAGACCAGTGCGATGATCAGCCCCTGCACCACCAGGGGCGCCCACTCCTTCAGTGCCCGCCCGATCATCAGCGACGAACGGGACAGCGGCGTGGCCAGGATCCGCTCGTAGGAGCCCGTCATCAGCTCGTACTGCAGGTTGGAGCCGGTCATGGACGTGCCGAACAGGGCAATCATCACCACCACGCCGGGCAGGAACCACTGGAGCGTGGACTGGCCGCCGAACGCCGGCGCGCCCACGGCCGCGCCGAGCAACGGGCCGAAGAGTCCCAGGAACACGAGGGGCTGCAGGAGTGAGAAGACCAGTGAGAAGGGGTCCCGGAGGGGCAGCAACATTTCCCGCCAGAACACGTACTTCGTGTCCCGCAGGACCTGGCCGAGGCCCGGTTTCAGCGGGATTTCTCCAAAACGTTGAACGGTCATCAGCGGTCTGCTCCTTCCCGCAGGTTGCGGCCGGTCAGTTCAAGGAAAACGTCGTCCAGCGTGGGTGGCTTCAGCTCCAGCGATTGGGCGGGAGCACCGGCGTCGTGCATCTCCTTCAACAGGGCCGGCGCCAGCCGGGCGCCTTCGGTGAGCCGGAGACGGAAGCGGACCACGCCGTCGTACGTGTTTTCGTTGATCTCACCGCCGGCCGCGGCGCGCCCCAGCAGCCCCCGCACATCTGCGGCGGACTCGGCCGCCACTTCGACCGCCAGCAGGTCGCCGGCGAGGTTGGCCTTCAGCCGGGCTGCGGTGTCATCGGCGATGATTTCGCCGTGGTCGATGACGATCACCCGCTCGGACATCAGATCGGCCTCGTCCATGTAATGCGTGGTCAGGACAATGGTGGTGCCGTGCTCGGCGCGCATCCGCATGATGTGCTCCCACAGGTTGGCGCGGTTCTGCGGGTCCATGCCGGTGGAGGGCTCATCAAGGAACAGCAGCCCGGGGGAATGCATCAGCCCCAAGGCAACGTCCATCCGGCGCCGCTGACCGCCGGAGAGCTTGACGACAGTGCGCTTGGCGAGGTCGGTGAGGTCCAGGGATTTCAGCAGCTCCTGGGCCCGGGCGGCGGCATCGGTGCTGTTCATGCCGTAAAACCGGCCCTGCATCACCAGTTCATCGATGACCCGGAAGCTGTGCCCGCCGCCGTTCCCCTGTCCGATGTACCCGATGCGCGCCCGCACGCCCGCCGGGTCCGCCAACACATCCACGCCCGCCACCGTGGCTGTGCCGGACGTGGGTTTGAGGAGCGTGGTCAGCATCCGGAGGGTGGTGGACTTGCCTGCGCCGTTCGGGCCAAGGAAGGCCACAAGCTCGCCCGGCGCAACGTCGATGTTGACGCCCTTGACGGCTTCGACAGTTTCCTTCTTGACCACGAAGGTCCTGGTCAGTTTGTCAGTGTGGATCATGGCTGACTCCAGAGATTGCGGAATTCCGGGGCTCTGGTCCGGGCTCCATGGCGCCACGCTATACCCATCGGCCGCATGAGTCCACGGAAAATCCGTCAGTGCCGGCGGTGATCCTGGATGGTGATCCTTGGTCCGAACGTGGGTTTGCGGAAGCCGCTCAGGCCGATCATGCGGACCACGCGCTGGCGGTGTCCCTTCCACGGTTCCAGCAGGGCAAGCATTCCGGCGTCATCGGTGCGCCGGCCGGTCAGGGCGGCGCCCACGTACGCGGCCAGGTGGTAATCGCCCACGGCGATGGAGTCCGGGCACCCGTGTGTCCGCTGCACCACCTCCGCGGCCGTCCAGACGCCGATGCCGGGAATGACCTGCATCTTCGCTGCGGCCTCGGCGGACGTCAGTGCCGCCAGCCGTTCAAGCGCGACGGCGGAGCGCAGCGCACGCATGATGGTCGCCGAGCGCTGCGGGCCAACACCGGCCTGGTGCCATTCCCAAGAGGGGATGCGGAGCCACTGGGCGGGGGTGGGCTGGACGAGGAGTCCCTCCGGTGCGGCACTTCCGGCAGCCGGAGCGGGGGAGCCGAAGCGGTACATCAGGTACCGGTAGCCGCGGCGGGCTTCGATGACGGTGACCTTCTGCTCCAGGATGGTGGGCACCAGGCAGTCGACCATCCGGCCGGTGGAGGGCAGCCGGACCGCGAGGTTCCGGCGCCGGGCCTCCCGGACCATCCGGGGCAGGGTGGCGTGGAAGGCCGGCTCGTCAAAGGCCGACCAGTCATC
>NZ_QAIQ01000645.1:773-6065 GCF_003061105.1 Arthrobacter sp. HMWF013 | reverse complement strand
AACCCGTACTCGCGCCAGTCGGCGGACTCGTCCGGCTCCCCGTCCAGGGTGCCTGCCACCACGATCTCAATCCGCTGTTTGGTCACCGTGCCGAACGCACCATACGTGTTGACCAGCTGCCAGCGGTTGAAGCTCGCGTTCATCAGCTGTTGCCTGGACAGGAGGTTGCGCAGCGGCCAGTAGCTCAGGACCACCAGCAGCAGCGTCGCCAGCAGGGTGATCGCGAGCCAGTACGGGGGATTCCCGCGGCTGCCTTCGAGCGGATGCCAGTCCAACGGCAGGAAGGGGAGCACCGCGTGCGCTGCCTGATCGCTTACCGCGGAGAACGCCAACACAATCGCTATCCAGTTCAGCCAGGCAAAGTTGCCGCTGGCCACCAGCCACAGCTGGGTGAAGATGATGATGCCTGCGGCCACGCTCGCCACGGGCTGCGGGGCGAACAGGAAGAAGGGCACCACCAGCTGCGCGAAGTGGTTGCCCAGGACTTCGAGCCGGTGGAAAGGTTTGGGCAGCAGGTGCGCATGCCGGCTGAGCGGACCGGGCATCGGCTGGGTCTCGTGGTGGTAGTAAAGGGCAGTCAGGTCGCGCCATTCCCTGCCGCCGCGGATCTTGATCATCCCGGCACCGAACTCCAGCCGGAACACCAGCCACGCCACCAGGATCAGGATGGTGCGGGGCGGTTCTGTCTGGTCCGAGCCAAGGAACGCCACGGTAAAGCCGGCCTCCAGCAGCAGCATCTCCCAGCCGAAACCATAGAAGGTCTGGCCCACGTTCACGATCGACATGTACAGCAGCCACAAGGACAGGAAAGCGATGAGGGGAACCCACGGCGGCCCCAGCTGGGGGACACCGGCCACCAGGAGGGCGGAAATGGCGAGCCCGGCGACGCAGACCGCCCGCAGCAGCCGGTCCGAATACCGCCACCGGAAAAGGGTGGGCCGGCGCCGGGCGCTGAAACTCTCCAGGTAATCAGGGACGGGCAGCAGGCCGCGCTCACCCAGGAGCGCCGGGAACTGGTTCAGGGTGGACAGGAACGCAACAAAGTACAACGCCGCCACGCCCCGTTGCAGCACCTGCCGGGCGAATCCGTACTCCGGAGCATCGAACCAGGCAACCCAGTCCACGCAATCCACGTTACGCCCGCCGGTCCTGCGGCTCCAGTTCCCGTTCCGGAACCGACCATACGTGCCGTGCGGGATACTTAACCCATGCAGCCACGCAGAATCGTCATCCTTGGATCCACCGGTTCCATCGGCACCCAGGCGATAGACGTCGTCGACGGCGCCCCCCACCTTTTCGAGGTCGTGGCACTGAGCGCAGGCGGCGGTAACCTCGAGCTTCTGGCCCGCCAGGCCGTCCACACCGAAGTGCCCGTGGTGGGAATCGCCGCGGGGGATCCGCGGCAGCTTCAGACCCTGATCGCCGAGGCTGCCCGGAGCGCGGGACGGCACGGCTACCGGCCCGAAATCATTTCCGGCCCGGACGCCTCGGCCCGGATCGCAGCGGTGGACGCCGATGTGGTCCTGAACGGCATCACCGGTTCCATCGGACTCGCCCCCACGCTGGCGGCACTGAAGTCGGGTGCAACGCTGGCCCTGGCCAACAAGGAATCACTGATTGTGGGCGGCGAGCTGGTTAAGGCCGCAGCGCGGGAGGGCCAGATCGTTCCGGTTGACTCGGAGCACTCGGCCATAGCGCAGTGCCTGCGGTCCGGTTCAGCGGAAGAGGTGGACAAACTCATCCTGACCGCATCGGGAGGGCCCTTCCGCGGCCGGACACGGGATGAGCTCCACGACGTGTCCCCGACACAGGCTTTGGCGCATCCCACCTGGGACATGGGGCTGATGGTCACCACGAACTCGGCCACGCTGGTCAACAAGGGCCTGGAGCTCATCGAAGCCCATCTGCTGTTCGACGTACCCCTGGACCGGATCGAGGTAGTGGTCCACCCGCAGTCCGTGGTCCATTCCATGGTCCAGTTCGTTGACGGGTCAGTGATCGCCCAGGCCTCCCCGCCGGATATGCGCCTGCCCATCGCCCTCGGCATGGGCTGGCCGGACAGGGTCCCCCAGGCCGCCGCTGCCTGCGACTGGACGAAGGCAACCAGTTGGACGTTCGAACCCCTGGACTCCGCGGCCTTCCCGGCGGTGAACCTGGCCAAGGACGCTGCCAAACAGGGAAGCACCTTCCCGGCCGTCTTCAACGCCGCGAACGAGGAAGCGGTCACGGCCTTCCATGCCGGGCGCATCCGGTTTACCGGGATCGTTGACACCATCGATGCTGTCCTCAGCGAACATTCAGGATCTTCCGGGCTGACACTGGAGTCGGTACTGGATGCTGAAAAATGGGCACGAGCGCGCGCCCACGAACGTTTAGCAGTCAGCAGTCTCTAGGAAGCAGCAGATCCACGCATGAGTCCCGTCATCCTTTTTATCCTCGGCGTCGTCTTCGTGGCGATCGGCATAGCCGTGTCCATCGCGCTCCACGAAGTGGGGCACCTGGTGCCCGCCAAGCTTTTCAAGGTGCGCGTCACCAAGTACATGATCGGTTTTGGCCCCACCCTCTGGTCCAGGCGGAAGGGTGAGACCGAATACGGAGTGAAGGCCATTCCGCTGGGCGGCTACGTGTCCATGATCGGCATGTACCCGCCGAACAAGGACGACGGTTCGGTCCGGCCCTCCAGCACCGGCATGTTCCAGACCCTGGCCACCGAAGCCCGGTCCATGGCCCATGAGGAGGTAGGCCCGGAGGACGGCAACCGCGTGTTCTACCGGCTGCCCGTGTGGAAGAAGATCATCGTTATGCTGGGCGGGCCCGCCATGAACCTGCTGATCGGCGTGGTGCTGACAGCGGTCCTGCTGATGGGGTTTGGCGTGGCCACGGCCACCACCACCATCTCCGATGTCTCCAAGTGCCAGGTGGCCGCCGGCGAGACGGTCGATCCGGACTCGCCCGATTGCCGGCTGACGCCGGCCGCCGCGGCCGGACTCCTGCCCAACGACGTAGTGACCGCCTTTGACGGGAAAGCAGTCACCGGCTGGGACCAGCTGACCGAATGGATCCGCGCCTCCGCCGGCCGGGAAGTCAGCATCACCGTGCAACGCGACGGCGCCCCCGTCACCACCACCGTGACACCGGTGCTGTCCGCACGGCCCGTGGTGGGCGTGGACGGCCGGCAGGCCAAGGACGACGCCGGCACCCTCCTGTACCAGGACGTCGGCTTCCTGGGCATCGGCGCGAAGACAGAACTGGTTGCCCAGCCGGCGTCGTCCGTCCTGCCCATGGCGGGCGAAAACATCAGGCAGGTAGCCGGCGTCGTGTTCAACCTGCCGGCGCGCGTGGTCGGTGTTGCCAAGGCGGCGTTCAGCGAGGAAGAACGCGATCCCAACGGCCCCATCAGCGTGGTCGGCGTGGGCCGTGTGGCCGGCGAAGTGGCGGCCATGGAAGAGGTGCCGCTGCAGTCCCGGCTGGGCGCTCTGGTGGGTTTGCTGGCCGGGCTGAACTTTGCGCTCGCGGTCTTTAACCTCATCCCCCTGCTCCCGCTCGACGGCGGCCATGTGGCCGGTGCGCTTTATGAGGGGGCACGGCGGCGTGTGGCCAAGCTGTTCGGGAAGCCGGATCCGGGCGCGTTCGATATCGCCAAACTGCTCCCCGTGACGTACGTCGTGGCGGCTTTGCTGATGGGCATGAGTGCGCTGCTGATCTACGCAGACATCGTGAAGCCAGTGAACCTGTTCGGTTAGGCGGCTGCGGGGGAGCGCAGGCGAGTCTTATGGCCCTATTGGCGTGATTGCCGCCGAAAATACGATCAGATGTGGGCACGTCGAATTCCGGGATCATCGGCCGCTGGATCCAGGCAGGATTGTGGGCGCTCCCTGTCTCCTGGCTGCTGACCGCATGGTCCAGCCTGGACCCCCAGCCGGACCAGGCGCAGGACCCGGAAGCCTGGGCACGCTTTGTCAGCACCGATTCCTACCAGGTCAGTCATCTGATCGGCGGCACCGGAGGCACCATCCTGGCCCTCTTCGGTGTCTTCGCCCTGGGCTGTTTCCTGGCCACCAGCCGGGCCGCAGGCATGGCACTGGCCGGGCTGGTCCTTGGGGCCGCCGGCAATGCTTTGCTGCTGGTCCCGGCCGTGATTTCCACCTTCGCCACCCCCGCCATCGGAAAGGCCTACCTGGCCGGAAACCGTGACGTGATGCAGCTGGAATTCCCTGACGCCCTGACCTGGGCGTTCCTGCTGGGGCTCCTGCTTTCGGTCATCGGCAGCCTGGTCCTGGGGCTCGCGGTCTGGCGATCCAACGTGCTGCCGCGCTGGGCCGGGGCCCTGTGGGCTGCCGGCACAGTGCTGTTCTATGTTCTGGGTGCAGTCCTGGGACGGGCGACTACCGGCAGCAGCCTGCCAACCCAGTCTGTAGGGGCGCTGGTCCTGGCCGTCGCGGGCGGGTGGATCGCCTGGAGCGCAGCCCGGCAGATCGCTGCGACCTCCCAACTCACCGCGACGGGTTCGGTCTGATGTCCCGCAGGTGCTTTACCGGGTGATATTTCGAAGTCAGCCTTTTTCGGCTGATTTTTAATAATCAGCTATTTTTGATTGATTATTACAGATCAGCTGCGTAGGGTTATCTCATGTACGTTCTGACCATTGACCAGCGCGGCAGCACCCATGACATCGACAGGGTCCCTGGGTTAATCACTGCCCTGCGCAGCCTGACCTCCGCCCCGTTTGAGCGTTCCGTAGGCGATGAGCTCCAGGGCGTGGTGGAACATTCCGCCGAGGTGGTGGAGATCGCGTTACATGCACTCCGGAGCGGCTACTGGTACGTGGGTATCGGTATTGGAACTGTGCAGCTGACGCCGGGCGGCAGCCCGCGGGAAGGATCCGGTAGCGGGTTTGTGGCGGCGCGGAAGGCAGTCGAACTGGCAAAGAGCGTGGCCAGCCAGGTTCCGTTGTCAGTGGTGTCCGGCAACATGGGCCGTGGACGGGGAACCTCTCCCTCAGCCGGGGAAGGATCCATGGCCAGTGCGCATGCCCAGGCGGTGCTTCGCCTGATCGGACGCGTGGTGCAGCAACGCACAGAAGCCCAGTGGCGCGTCGTCGATCGGCTCCGCGGGCTCCAAAGCGCGGACGGAAGGCACGGCAGCCAGAAACAGGTGGCCCTTGACCTGGGAATAACTGAGCAATCGGTGAGCCGTGCCGTGGCCCGCTCGGGCTGGCCGGAAGAATGGGCAGCCAGGCCGGCTGCAGCCATGCTCCTGGACTACGCGCAAACCCACATTGAAGGAGACCGG
>NZ_QAIQ01000645.1:0-763 GCF_003061105.1 Arthrobacter sp. HMWF013 | reverse complement strand
CCACGAGAACGGACCCGGACCGGGCGGCCCAGGATCCTTCAGCCGATGTCACGGTGGACACCCTCCCTGCGCCCCGGCCCGGCGGTGGCTCGGATGCAGGAGCGGGGCAGAGGGTGGACGGCGAGCTGACCACGGGTGCCAGCCAGCCGGCGTCGGACGTTCCGAACCCGGTACCACCGGTCCCGGCCCAGCGGATCCTCCGGGGCGGTGCGATCATCGGGGTCCTCGAACGCCTTGGCGTCTGCCTGGCCATCCTCACCGGACAGCCCGTGGCGATTGCCTACATCGTGGCCATCAAGGGACTGGGCAGGTTTGCCGAGCTGAAGGAGACCCCGGTGGCGGCGGAACGGTTCATCATCGGAACACTTACGTCCATGCTCTGGGCTGCGGGAACAGCAGCCATCGTCAAGGTCTTCCTGCTGGGCTGAGTGCCCGCCATGGACATCAGGATCGGCGACGGGCCGCCCCTGGGGATAGGGTGTCCTTATGACTGTTTTTGCCGTTGAGTACGTGTACGCCGCCGATTCCTCCGCCGTCCGTGATGAGCACCGCCCCGCGCACCGCGCCTGGCTGGCCGGCCTCGCGGAAGGCGGCCGGCTGTTGACCAGCGGGCCCTACGGCGACGGTGCCGGCGCCCTCCTGATCTTCAAGGTCCAGGACGAAGCCGCGCTGAATGAACTCCTGAAGCAGGACCCGTTCGCCGGCGCGGGAACCATCGCCGGCATCCGCAGCACTGAATGGACTCCCGTGATCGGCATCCTCG
>NZ_QAIQ01000644.1 GCF_003061105.1 Arthrobacter sp. HMWF013 | reverse complement strand
CGCTGGGCCTGATGCGGCAGCTGGGCGGCCAGATCTCGGACGCCGCCCAGATTGTGGGCTTGCGCGAGCAGTTCACCGGGCGGGCCTATGCGGTGTTGCTGAACGCCGGCCAGTGGCGCCGCTGCATTGATCTCCTCGATCCGCCGCCGGTTCGTGAAATCCACACCCTTCCTTATCGCAGCGCGGCCGCGGAGTTGTCAGCCGGCATAGCCTACGCTTACTCGGGCCGTGGCGCCGTCGCCCTGGATTCGCTGCTGTCCGCAACCGCGCAGCTCGAGCTCAGGCCCGTCCAGAGCATGCTTCGGGCCGCCTACGCGGCCACAGCCCTGGCGTATGCCCAGATGGGCAATGCCGGGCTGTCCCGCAAATACTTGGACAAGCTTGCACGCACCGGGGGAGTCTCCGACCACACCACCAGGAGCATCACAAGCTTCTGTGCCAACGTCGCGGCCCGGTGGCTGGGGGACAACGACGCCTCCCCACGGCTGTTGCAGTCCGCCCGCGAGGACATCGCAGCAGGAAGGTTCACCCTTGCCGGCATCAGTCTGCTCGGGGCAACAGTGAACGGCACCGACGCCGATTTCAAGCTGATGGAAGAGGTTGCGGGCTGCCGCCAGGGCCCGCTGGCGGAAATCTCGCGTCTGATCGCGGTGGGCAGCAGGACCCGCGACGCCAAAACCCTGCTTTCCGGTGGAGAGTTGGCAGCCACGTTGGAACTGGACGCCGTTGAAGCCCGCTGCATGGCCCTGGCGGTCGACTACGCCAGGCAGGCCGGCGACTCTTTGTCGGCCCGGACCGCCCAGGCCCGGCTGGACATTCTGGCCGCCACAGTGGCGAGCCTTCCTATCGTGCCGAGCAGCGGCAGCCCGCTCCTGACCAGCCGGGAACGCCAGATTGCGCGGCTTGCAGGCCGGGGTTCATCCAACCGCGACATCGCACTGGAGATGGGTGTCTCCGTGCGCACCGTGGAAGGCCATCTTTACCAGGTGTTCACTAAACTGGGAGTCACATCCAGGGGTGATCTGACTGGACTCGTCTAAGGCGCACGGACCGAAACCGGGAGCCGCGTACCGTATGCTGACGGGCCGGCGTGAACCGCTGGACCGGATCTGCAACATCATCCGCAGCCGCACCAGCCAGGCTGTGTACCTGATGGCAGGCCCGGGCATCGGCAAGACAGCGCTGACGGAAGCCATCACCGAACGGCTTGCCGGGGAAATGATCATTGTTCAGATCCACGGCAGTTCGTCGCTGGCCAGCGTTCCTTTTGGTGTCCTGGCGCCTTACACGGCCGAACTCAATGCAGAGGACTCGGTGTCCCCGGTGGCTGTCCTGAGGTCCGTGTGGAGTTACTTCGAGAAGCTTAAAGGTGGCAAGGAAACGCCGCTTCTGCTGATGATGGATGACGCCCATCACCTTGATGAGGCAACGGCGGGCATCGTCGCTGACATGATTTCCGCTGGCTGGGCCAGCGTGGTGGCTGCAGGACGGCCGCGGCCCGGGCTGCCCCAGCCAATGGCACAACTCTGGTACGACGGCCTGGCTGACCGCGTGGATCTCCGTCCCCTCAACCGCGACCAGATCGAGGAAGTCCTCGCCCACGCGCTGGACGGAACGGTTCCGGCCGGAACCGTCGACACGATCTGGAGTGCCTCGGGAGGAAACCCCAGGATCCTCGATGCCCTCCTGCATGACGCCGCCGAACGCGGCGTGCTCGCGAAGCGGAACGGAATCTGGATGCTCCTCGGGGCGCTGCCCTCGGACGGACCAAAACTCACCGGTGTGGTGGTCAAGGACATGCTCCGCCGCAGCGCCGAAGAGCAGGAAGCACTGAAGCTGGTGGCACTGGCAGGCCCGGTCCGGCGCAAGGTGATCGAGGACATCAGCGGCGCCGAAGTGGTCCGTGCCCTGCTGGACCAGCAGATGGTGGTCGAAAGTCCCGGTACACCGGCCGATCTCCGGATGTGGAACTCCATGTTCGGCGATGCCCTGCGCGGCAGCATCTCTGTTTCCAGGAGCCTGCAGTTGCTCGAAACCATCCGGGTGCAGCTGGAAACTTCCCCTGCGGGCTCCGAAGGCCGGTTAAGGGCTGTGGAATGGGCCCTCGAATGCGGGCTGAAAATTACTGATTCAAAGCTGCTGGAGGCAGCGGGAACCGCCCTGGCCCACTTCAGGAACGGGAGCAGCCGGACCATGGCGGCGAGAGTCGCAGAGCCGGAACTGCTGCCCCGGGCGCAGGCAATCCAGGCCCGGGCATTGTTCAACGACGGCGACTACGCGGCCGCGGCGAAGACTGCGGACGGATGCTGGCTGCAGCTGGAGCCAGGCGAAGGCGCTGCTCCTGCGTTGATGCTCAGCGTGTTGGCCCATCAGGCACTGGGCACGCCTTTGGAAGTGCTGGCCGCGCAGTTCCGTGAAGGGCCCGGCAGCGTCGATACCACCGCGTCAGGCCGGGCGTCTCCGGACGGCGCCTCCGACGCTCCCGTCAGGCCGTGGTGGGACCACCTGCTGTGCCTCATGGAGCATGGCGAAGCGGGCAATCATGCTGCCCTGGCAGATGAGGTCCAGCAATTGGGGAGCCCGGATTCCGGCGACGCCACCCAAACTGCCCTTCGTGTTGTAGGAACGGCGTTGCTGGCCCACTCACTGGCGGGTGACGGCCGCGCCGTCCAAGGCCTTGATGCCGCCCTGCTGGCGGCCTCGGAACTTCCCTCCCTGCAGGGCGGAGTCTTTTTCTTCAACGAGTTCGTCCTGGGCCGCCTGGTTGCCAACTACCTGGCCCTCGGCGAGTGGGAATCGGCGGAGCGGGAGCTCGCGGACTACGCGTCGGGTGATCCACTGAGTGCCGCCGCCTTCGCCGGCAGCCTCCAGGTTCTCCGCGGCTATTCACTGCTGCGGCAAGGCCGGATCGAACGGGCCTACCAGATGCTGCTGCCGGCCGTGGAGACCCTGAGGCTCGCGGATCCCCTCCAGATGTTCCGGTTCGGTTCGGCACTGGGGTTCTATGTGGCGGCAAGGCTTGGTGACGCTGCCCAGGCCGGCCGTCTGGAGCTGGACTACAAGGATTCGCCTCCGGGCCCCGCCAGCCAGGACCTCCTGGCAACCGCGTACGCGGCCGCCGCCTCGGAATATGTCTCCCGTGACGGCAAGGGGCTGGCGGCGGTACACACGCTGGCGACCACCTCCGAGGTGTCCGCACGTGCGGGCATGTTGCTGGAGCTTCTGGCAGTGTGCTGGGA
>NZ_QAIQ01000083.1 GCF_003061105.1 Arthrobacter sp. HMWF013 | reverse complement strand
GCCGGGGACGAGGCCGCACTGCCGGCCATCGCCGCCTCCCTCGAGTCGCTGCCGCCTGAGGCGCGCGGCCTGGCATTCCTGGAGGTGGACAGCGGGGCCGATATCCAGCCGATCGCAGCGCCGCAGGGAATCCAGGTCAGCTGGCTTTTCCGCAACGGCGTCCCGGCCGGCGACAGCGACCTCCTGGTCTCGGCCGTGGCGGATGCTCAGTGGCAGGACGGACGGGTGGATGTTTTTGCGCACGGGGAGCGCGGCTACATGAAGGCCCTGCGGGACGTGCTGTTTGTGCGGCGCGGCCTGGAACGCAGCCAGGTGTCGCTGTCCGGATATTGGGCCAAGGGCCGGGTGGAGGATGATTTCCAGGCCGAGAAGAAGCTCCCCGTCGGACAGATCTGACGGCGGACCCTGACGGCCGCCCGGGACGGTCAGCGGCGGCGGGCCCGCCGCCGCTCATTGCTGGCCAGGCTGCGGGTCAGCGGCCTGGCAAGGGTGTCGCCAAGGACAATTCCGCCTGCCGAGCCCAGGACAATCGCGCCGGCGTTGAGCATCCCGCCGGCGCCCAGCAGGATTTCGGACTCCTCGATGGTCAGCACGTACATCGAGCGGAAAATGGTCAGCCCGGGCAGCAGAATGAGGGCCGCCGGGACTGCCACCACCAGCTGTGGAGCGCCCATCTTCAGTGCCACCACCCTTGCCAGCAGGCCAATGACGACGGCGGCGAGCGCCGGGGAGAACCGGTCGCCGACGCCGAGCTGCCCGGCGCCCAACAGCACGAAGTAGCCGGCCACCCCCACGGCAGCGGTGGGCAGCAGCAGTTCCCAGGACGTCTGCTCCGTGATGCCGATGGCGATCACGGCGACGGCGGTCAGGATCACCAGGACCCAGAGGTCGTAGGCAGGCGGGAATGTCTGGGTGACGCTGATGGGCTGCATTCCGGTCATCGCACCCACCACGAAGGCTACGGCGATGCCGGCCACGATTGCGCCGAAGGTGAGCAGCGTGGAGAGGAACCGTCCGGCCGCCGTCACCGGGAAGCCGTTGATGGCATCCTGGACTGACGAGACAAGCCGGCCTGTCGGCAGGAGCAGCAGGATACCGCCCACCACCACAATGGCCGGCGAAGTGGTCAGGTCAAAACGCCACAGCAGCAGCGCGCTGAGGGTGACAGCGAACGCGCAGGCCGCCGTCGTAAAGAAGTCAGGAACCCGCCACCGGCCCAACTGGCGGGCCAGGAGGCTCACGCCGATGTTGGCCACGAAGGCGATGGCCGAGGACACGGGGCCGCCGCCCAGCACCCCGACGAAGGCGGCGGCGAAGACGCCGAAGGCCACCGTGACCATCCAGCGCGGGAACGGTTTGGGGCTGGTGATGGCCTCATCCAACCGGCGGATGGCCTCATCCCGGCCCACTCCCCCGGCCACGATGTCGGTCACGAGCCGGTGCACCTTGGCCAGCCCGGCATAGTTGTTGGTCCAGGAGCGCACCACGCGGAGCAGGGCGATGGGCGGCTGGTCCTTGGGCGCATAGTTGATGGCCACGGACTGGTTGGTGATGTCCACCTCGATGTTTTTCAGGCCCAACGCCGCCGTGACGGCGATGATGCTGGTCTCCACCTCAAGGGCCCCAGCCCCATACCGGAACATGGTCTCGGCCAGGTGCAGGGCAAAATCGAGGGTCTTCCGCGCCGAGGTGTCCACGCCCCCCACCTGGATCATCGGGTTGGCGTATGGGCTCCCGGCGAGCCTGTCCACAATACTCATCGGCGCCGTCGGCGGGTGCTCCCCCTGGACCAGGCGGCGCAGCATCCGCTTGGCGGCGGCGTCCTGGCCGATCTGGGAGGGCGTCAGCCGCTCGGTTTTCGGCAGGCCGTCGGTGGCGGCCCTGCCCCGCGGATCGTCACGTCGGTTGGTCACGCTGGTCCTCCTCCCTGAGGGTTGGATGGTGTTTCGAGGGTTACGCCTGGCGTTTCAGGGGCAGTTTGCCGAGCAGGGTCCGCGCCGCGGCCACGGCTGCCCGGCCCACGCGGTTCGCCTGGAAGACGAACGGCCGGACCGGCATCACGAAGTCGCCCACCAGTTGCACCACATCCCCGCCGAAGCCCTTCTTGAACTCGTAGCCGCCGTGGCCTTCTTCGTCCTGTCCCTGGATGCCGAACGTGCCGTAGAAGTTGTAGCGCGAGTAGCCCTTTTCCAGTGCGTGGAGCATCATGCCCCAGTACAGCGAGGTGGCGCCGTTGAAGTAGATGTAGTCCTGCTTGGTGCCGCCGATCACGCACGTCACTTCGTCGCCGAAGCACACGAAGTGGATGGCTGCCACGGTGGCCACGCCTACGGAGTCCGGGAACCGTTCGATGTCCTTGAGGCTGCGCTCATAGCTGTCCACGAGGTCCTGGACCACTTTGAGGCGGTTGGCCTTCTTTTTACTGCCGGTCTCTTCGACCTCGCGGCGCAGTTCGGCTGCTGAGGCCGACTCTGCTTCCAGTCGTTCGGTGATGGATTTCCGGTAGGCGGGGATGTCGATCTTGGCCATCATGAGTTTGGTGAACTCGGCCGATGTGGTCCGCAGGAGCTGTTCGTAGTACTCGCGCTCCCGGTAGATGAAACCCTTCTCATCGCCGGCGGTGCTCAGGGCGTCGTAAAACTCATCCAGGGTTTCGAGCGTGGCCTGCTCCAGGAACACACCGTTCTTTTCAGCTTTCCGGATTGCCTTCCGGGTCCGGTAGCTGGTGCCCATGATCAGTTCCTCGGAGTCCTGGATGCCATCCAGTTTCTTGATGAACATCCAGTTGACGTTGGCGAAGTTCATGTCCGAGCCCTGGTGCGCCAGGCCGAGCCTGCCCAGTTCGGCCACCAGCGGCCTGTTATCGGCGATTTCCGGGTGTTCGGCGCCGTCGGCATCACGGGCGATAAACGGCAGGTTGGGGGAAATCCGCAGTTCCGCGGCCTTACGGTCCGCTGCGCGTCCTTTGAGGAGTCCGACGACGTCACTGACCAGGGCGGAGTCGGTGTAGTCCATGAGGGGGCCCTTGGCGCACTCGCACACACGGTAGCCGAACCGGTTGGTGGTGTAGTTCAGCTTGCCGGCAGCGACGAGCTCGCCGTCGCGCCTGACACCGAACAGTTCCACATCCTGCCCGCGGGCGCGCTGGAAGCGGGTGAAATCAGCGGACTGGATGAAGCTGCTTTGCGGGTGGCTGACGGAGAACGTCTCGAACTCGGCATCGCTCAGGACGCCGAACTCGAGCCCGGTTCCGGCTTTGGTGGGATTCACGGAAGTAACCTCATCTATCGCTGTGCTGCCGTCTGGGGCAGGCGCGGACGCTTGGTGGTGGGAATGGTCTGGTGGACTGTGTGCGCTGTCAGTAGAACTGACGTCCCGTGCGTGCGGTTTCAAGCCGCCGGAAGATCCGTTCGGCGCCCCTGACCCACATGGCATGCCTGACCGGAGCCAGCACGTAGTCGTAGCAGCCAACGAAATCCGTGACCGTCTTGGTGAAGCTCGTTTTGAACATGCCCATGCCGTAAAGGGAATGGGTCTTGTCCTTGATCTGGCTGGCGGGAGGCGTTCCGCAGAAGTCGTATTCGGTGCAGCCCAGTTCCTGCATCCGCCGGATCGCCGCCCACTGGACCAGGTGGGAGTCGCCGTACTGTTTGCGGTTCTGGGTTGAGCCGCCGTCTTTGTAGGTGGCTTTGGACCCGTAGTTGATCACGAAGGCGCCGACGCTGGGCTTGCCGTCCTCGTAGACGAAGAAGAAGCTGCCCTGGCCGCGGTTGCAGAATTCGTCCCAGAACCGGGTGTAGTACTCCAGGCTGCGCAGCGGCATGGAGCCCTTGGCGTTGACGGTATCGGCCATCAGGTCATAGAGGGCACGGTATGTTTCCGGGCCTTGCGGCTGCTGCACCACTTCGCAGCCTTCCCGTTCGGCGCGGCGGATCGCATTGCGTGCACGGGACGAGATGGCGCGGAGTACCTGGCTCTCCGGAGCCGAGATGTCCAGCAGCGCGGTGGAGTCGTTGGACTGGATGTTGGGTGCCTTCACCAGGCCGGCCGCGGCGAGCTGTGCCTGGACCTCCGGGGAGGCGACGATATCGGGTTCAACCTTAATGGTGAAAACGTTGAGTTTCCGGTTTCGGGCAAAGGAGGCGCAGGCCTCCAGCGCCGGCTTGAGATCGTCCACGGCGTTGAGGTCCGGCCCCTTGATCAGGTACCAGAGGCGGCCCAGGACAGGGAATTTCTTCTCCAGGACCAGGTTGTAGCTGGCGGTCCCGGTGGACTCCAGGACCAGGAAGCGGGCGCTCCAGCCATGGCCGTTCTTCACCGACGCGTACGCGGCCGACTGCAGCATATTGCCGCCATGGGGGTTGGCCGTCACGTGCTTGTCCCAGTTCTCAATTTCTTCGGCTGTGGCAAAGCGGGCGGTGAATTCTCGCAAGGGGCCGTGTCCAATCTGAGGGGTTTGTGCGCTGTTCTGGAGGCGTGGCTGCGGGCGGACATATAGCCTCAAGTCTAAAGCCTGATCTGCTCCGGGCTTTCCAGCCGGCCGGCTCTGCGCCTCCCGGCCCAGGCCTGGAACGGGGTCGTGCCCGGGCCCCGCACGGGCTGCCTTGACTCCTGGTGTGCGCTTCGCAAGGGTGGAGGCATGCAGGTTCACCGAGAGAAGTCCGGCCAAGGACCAGCAACCCGGAGGGAGTTCACGCCGGGCGTGCAGGTCATCGGCCTGGCGGCGTTCCTGGGGGCTTCGGCTTTCGTGGCATGGTTGGGGGCCTTTGCCACCGTGAGCAATGTGGACGGCTGGTACGTCACCGCGGACAAGGCCCCATGGTCGCCGCCCAACTGGGTTTTCGGCCCGGTCTGGACCCTCCTGTACACGGCTATGGCGGTGGCAGCGTGGCTGGTATGGCGCAGCCGGTCTGCAGGGTCCAGGCCGGCCCTGATTGCGTACGGTGTCCAACTGCTGCTCAACCTCGCGTGGACGCCGGTGTTCTTCGGCCTCTATCCGTCGTTGGGATCTTCTGCACTCTGGATCGCCCTGGCCATCATCGCCGCCCTGATCGTCGCGGTCACGGTCACGGTTCTCTACTTCGGTCCCATCAGCCGCCTGGCCGGGTTGCTCTTGCTGCCCTACATCTCATGGCTAGTTTTCGCCACCAGCCTCAACATTTGGGCTGCCCTGAACAACTGACGGGCCCCGGACGCGTACGTCTAACTGGCCGAGGCCGCCAAGCGTCCGGTGCACGTTTCACCGGACGCTCTCTCACTTAACGCGCGTTTTGGGCGGACGCTCTCTCACTTTTGACCTCCAAACGTGAGGAAAAAGCACCACGCCAAGGATTGCCGTTGGACTGAATTACTCCGAAGGGCAGCTTCGGCCGCGGCGGACCACCGATCACGGCCCGGACCCTCAGCAGCAGTGAGAGAGCGTCAGGCCAAAACCTGCATCAAGTGAGAGAGCGTCAGGCCAAAACGTGCATCAAGTGAGAGAGCGTCAGGGGGCTTCGGTGCGCTGGCCTAGTTCCCGAAGTCGGAGAGCGGCGGGCAGGAGCAGATGAGGTTGCGGTCCCCGGCTGCGCCGTCGATGCGGCCGACCGGCGGGAAGTACTTGTCCTGCTTGAGCGAGGCCAGCGGGAAGGCTGCCTGCTCACGCGGGTAGTCCCGGGTCCAGTCGGAGCTCACGACGGCGGCTGCCGTGTGGGGTGCGTGGCGCAGCGGGGAGTCGGCGACTGTGAAGTCGCCGGCGGCGACCTGGTCGATCTCCTTCCGGATGGCGATCATCGCGTCGATGAACCGGTCGATCTCGGCGAGGTCCTCGGACTCCGTCGGCTCCACCATCAGCGTGCCGGCGACCGGGAAGGCCAGGGTGGGGGCGTGGAAGCCGTAGTCGATCAGGCGCTTGGCCACATCCTCGGCCGTCACACCCGTCTTTGCGGTCAGTTCGCGGAGGTCCAGGATGCACTCGTGCGCCACCAGACCGCCCTCACCCGTGTACAGGACCGGGAAGTACTCATTCAACCGGGCCGCGACGTAGTTCGCCGCCAGCAGCGCGGACTTGGTCGCCTCAGTCAGGCCCTGGGCGCCCATCAGCTTCACATACGCCCAGGAGATCGGCAGCACGCCGGCCGAGCCGTAGTTCGACGCGCTGATCGCGACGCCGTGGCCGGCTTCGTGGGCTGCCTTGTTCGCATCACCGGGCATAAACGGGGCCAGGTGTGCCTTGGCCGCGACCGGGCCAACACCGGGTCCCCCGCCGCCGTGCGGGATGCAGAAAGTCTTGTGCAGGTTCAGGTGCGAGACGTCGCCGCCGAACTTGCCCGGCTGCGCCAACCCCACCAGGGCGTTCAGGTTCGCCCCGTCCACATACACTTGGCCGCCCGCGGCGTGGACCGCGTCGCAGATCTCGGTCACGTCCGCGTCATACACCCCGTGGGTGGAGGGGTAGGTGATCATGATCGCGGACAGGGCATCCTTGTGCGCCTCGATCTTCGCGTACAGGTCAGCATGGTCAATGGACCCGTCAGCAGCCGTCGCCACAACAACAACCTTCATGCCCGCCAGGACAGCCGAGGCGGCATTGGTGCCGTGCGCCGAGGCCGGGATCAGGCACACGTTCCGCTGGGTATCACCGTTGGCCAGGTGGTAGCCGCGGATCGCCAGCAGGCCCGCGAGCTCACCCTGGGACCCGGCGTTCGGCTGCAGCGAGACCTGGTCATAGCCGGTGATCTCGGCAAGGTCGGCCTCGAGACCGGTGATCAGTTCACGCCAGCCCACCGTCTGTGACTCCGGGGCGAACGGGTGGATCGAGGCGAACTCCGGCCAGGAAATGGCTTCCATCTCCGCGGTCGCGTTCAGCTTCATCGTGCACGAACCCAACGGAATCATGGTCCGGTCCAACGCCAGATCCCGGTCGGAGAGCCGCCGGATGTAACGCAGCAACTGCGTCTCGGAACGGTGCGTGTTGAACACCGGATGCTGCAGATACTCAGAGGTGCGGAGCACGGCGGCAGCGAGGCTGAATCCGGCGCTGGCGGTCACGTCGACGACGGACGCGGCAAAAGCCCCAACAACGTCCGCAACGATCCCTGGTGTTGTTGTCTCGTCAGCGGAGATCCCCACCGTGTCCTCGTCGATGCTGCGCAGGTTGATCCCCTGGGCAGCGGCCGCCGACACAATGCCTGCAGCCTTCCCGGGCACAGAGACGGACACCGTATCGAAGAATCCCGTATGCAGCACGTCAATGCCGGCAGCCTTAAGCGAGGCGGCGATCGTGGTGGCGTGGCTGTGGACGCGTTCGGCGATAGCCTTCAGGCCGTCCGGGCCGTGATAAACCGCGTAGAACGACGAGACGATGGCCAGCAGCGCCTGCGCGGTGCAGATGTTCGAAGTCGCCTTCTCACGGCGGATGTGCTGCTCGCGCGTCTGGAGCGCCAGGCGGTAGGCGGGGACGCCGGCGTCGTCCTTGGAGACACCGACCAGGCGGCCAGGCATGGACCGTTCCAGTCCCTTGGCAACGGCCATGTAGGCAGCGTGCGGTCCGCCGAAGAACAACGGAACACCCAAACGCTGCGTGGAACCGACGGCGATATCAGCGCCCTGCTCACCCGGAGGGGTGATCAAAGTCAGGGCCAGCAGGTCAGCAGCCACCGTGACCAGTGCGCCGCGTTCCTTCGCCGCCGCAATGACCTCTGCGTGGTTGAACACTCGGCCGGACGCGCCCGGCTGCTGCAGCACGATGCCGTTGATAACGCCCTCGGGCAGGCCCTTGGACAGATCGGCTACCTCCACCTCGAAGCCCAGCGCCTCGGCCCGGCCCTTCACGATCGCAATGGTCTGCGGCATCACATCAGCATCCAGCACGGTCTTACCATCGTGCGCTGCCTTGTTCTTGTTGGCCCGGCGCATCATCAGGACGGCCTCGGCCACCGCCGTGGCTTCATCCAGCAGGGACGCGTTGGCGATCGGCAGGCCCACCAGGTCCTGGACCATGGTCTGGAAGTTCAGCAACGCCTCGAGCCGGCCTTGGGAGATTTCGGGCTGGTAAGGGGTGTAGGCGGTGTACCAGGCCGGGGCTTCGAGGACGTTCCGGCGGATCACAGCAGGGGTCACGGTGTCGTAGTAGCCCTGGCCGATCATCTGCACAGCCGTTTTGTTCTTGCCCGCGAGCTTCCGCAGCTCCGCAAGGACCTCAACCTCACTGAGGGCGTCCTTGAGCGCGAGCGGCCCGGCCTGCCGGATGGAGTGCGGAACCGCGGTATCAACCAGCGAGTCAACGGAGTCGCAGCCAACGGCCTTAAGCATGGTGTCGATGTCGGCCTGGCGGCGGGCACCGATATGCCGATCGACGAAAGTGGCGGGGGCTGAATCAACACTCACAAGGAACTCCATCCATTAACCCGAGGGATTCCTGGAGAGGACTGCTCCTACGGCGTATTCAAGGTACAAATTGCTGACTTGTGGCCGGACGGCGGCCGCTACAGGCCCAATTCTCCTACCCGGTACGCCATCGGGCAAATAGCGTCGCGCCCGTGCCGGGGCCGCTGGAAGGGGACGTTCCGCCACAGCCCGGGCCGCCGTCGTACTCTTTTGATGTCATGCTCAGGAGAGTGGCGGCGGCTCCGGGCCGCAGGATTGCTACTTCGCGTCGGGTGCGGTGACGCTGGCGGAGGCCTTCAGAGTCTCTGCGTTCACCATCCACGCGTACTGCTCCAGTTTGGCGATGAATTCGTGCAGCAGGTCCGCTGTGGTGGGATCCTCTTCATCCACTTCGTCGTGTACCTTGCGCATGGTCCCCACCGCGGCTTCGAGTGCCGCGACGATCCGCTCGATGGCGTCCTTGGTGTTGATGAGGCCCTCGGGGAACTGTGCCAGGCTGGTGGACCCGGCAACGGTGGCGCTGCGGCCGTCCGGGAGGGCGTGAAGGGCACGCATTCGCTCTGCCATATCGTCAGCGAACTGCCGGGCAGCGTCCACGATTTCGTCCAGCTGCAGGTGAAGGTCCCGGAAGTTGGTGCCCACAATGTTCCAGTGGGCCTGCTTGCCCTGGATGTGCAGCTCAATCAGATCAGCAAGAACGGCCTGCAGATTGTTGGTCAGGGTCGGTGAAGCTTTCATGAATCCTCCTCGATCGGTCCAGTACTGCCGACGCTATCAGCCACGCGGGCGCAGCGGACCGGGAGAGGTGCGGATTTCTCAGTGAGCTTACTAATTTCGCCAAGGCAAGGTTGGTGCCATGTTACTTTTCAGTAATGACAAGCACGAGAACTGCGCTGGCCAGGCTCCTCACCCGCCCTGCAGGGAAGGTCTCGGTTCCGCGGGTGGTTGCCGCAGTGGCGCTGGGCGGTTCGCTGGTCTTCGCCGGAATCAGCCACCTGACCGTGGCCCGCCAGGAGTTCCAGGCCCAGGTCCCGCCTTGGTTCCCACTGGATAAGGACTTCGTGGTTCTGGCATCCGGCGTGGTGGAGATAAGCCTTGGGGCCGCACTGATCGCCCTCCGCAAACGCCGTGTCCCGGTAGGACTGTGCGCGGCAGCATTTTTCATCCTGATCTTTCCCGGGAACATCTCGCAGTACGTGACCCAAACGGACGGGTTCGGCTTGAACACGGACCGTGCCCGGCTGGTGAGGCTGTTCTTCCAGCCCGTGCTGGTGGTGTGGGCACTGTGGTCTACCGGAGCGTGGCAGGAACTGCGCGCGGCGTTGCGCCAGCAAAGGTTCGGCGACTGACGCTGGTCAGAAACCACAGCGGCGCCCTGCCGGAAAGGTCTTCCGGCAGGGCGCCGCTCTTTTGGTTCCATTTCCTATCTCAACGGCCACCGGTCAGCGGGCGGGCTGTCACCAGAAGTGGGCAACATCCACCACCAGCCGGGATCCCGAACCCGGTCCGTCCAGGGTGAAGACCCGGAACGGAAGCCTGGCGCGAACGCCCAGTCCGAGGCTTGTGTAGCCTTCGAAGCTGTTGGCCCAGGCCACCTGCCGGAAGGTCTGGTACCCCGCAACGTTGGTCACGTCGACCCTGTTTTTCGGCTCGTAAGTGGCACTTCCGCTGCCGTCATAGGCCGGTGCGTTCACAGTCACCTGGAGGAACGCGCTGCCCCGGAGCGGAACGCTGAAACCCGAGCCGTCCTGGACCACCGTTGGAACATACCGGACTGTGTAGCCGTCCACCGGACCGTTGAGGTCAACAACCATCCGGTCGAAGCAGTAGTGCTGCCCCGTCCTGACGTTGGTGACGGGTGCGCCGCTCATGTCGCTGTCTGATTTCGCCAGCGATCCCCATACGAGCCCGCAATAGGATGTGGTTGCCGAGGCAGGCCCCGGAGCCACGAAACCCAACCCGGCAGCCATCAAAATGACCGCCAGCCACGTAGGAAACTTCTTCATTGTGGGCCACCCTTCGAGTGATTTGGTAGCTCAAGCGTAGGAGTTTCACGCGGCCTTATTAAGGGTTGTTGCCGCTTCGGCGCGGAACTGTTAGGGAGGGTATTTTCCGGTCACGCAGGCGTAATTCTGCAGCACTCCTTGGGGCCGCTGACACACGATTAACGCCGAATCTGCACCCCGCCGTTACGCATCATAACGACGCCGGACCGGGCCTTCGGGAGGCTCTAGCCTTCACACTCGATGCAGTACTTCATGCCGTTCTTTTCGCGTGCCACCTGGGACCGGTGGCGGACCAGGAAGCAGGAGGAGCAGGTGAACTCATCGGACTGCTCGGGGACAACCACCACTGTCAACTCTTCGCCGGAAAGATCGGCTCCCGGCAGGTCGATTCCTTCGGCGGTGTCGTTCTCCTCGACGTCGATGACCGCGGTCTGGGCATTGCTACCGCGGGAAGCCTGCAGCGCCTCCAGTGACTCGGCGGAAGACTCGTCGTCGGTCTTGCGTGGAGCGTCGTAATCGGTTGCCATGGCGGGGTTCACTTTCGTTGCTGCGCGGTACCATTTCAGGCACCTCAGTGAAGCAGTTTAGGGCATACCACGCTCACTTAGGCAATAGTGTGGGCAACCAGACAGATTGCGTCAGTGCCTCCCGGGATACGCTGGAAACCCAAGCAATCCACGTGGTAGCCCCCGGGAGGCAGCATGGCCGTCAAACTCAACCACAAAGCATTGACGCTCGCGCGGAAACTGGTCAAAGCCGGAAAAGTTGCACACGATGTCCGCGATGACTGGAGCGAGCATGCACCTTCTGCGGACGCCGAGAATGCGTTCATCGATAAACACGGCTTTGCAGACTTCGCAGAATGGCACCTTGGCCGGGACGACGACAGGTCCGAGGGGACAAAGGGCAGCGTCAGCTTTCCTTTCGGGGACTTCAAAAAGGTCCACCGGTGTGCTGTCATTTCGCTGGAAAGCCGGGCCGCCCAACACGGGCACGACGAAATCCGCGATGCCGCCAGGAAACTCCTGGAACTGATCGACTCGGACCGGGAGGGGAATCCCTCGTAAAGGCATGGCAGTTCACCGGAACCGACAATTCCCTGGAGCTGAACGAGGTCCCCGAGCCACATGCGAGCCGGGGGCAGGTCGGCGGACATCACGGATGCAATCGATAAGCTCCCAGCCGGGGGCGTGGTGGGGCGCTATATTGCGATGTATTGACATGATGTCCCGAAGCCGGCGGACCCAGGCGTCCGGGGCACTCTGCGGATGAGGCATTCGAACCATGGTCCGAAAGGCCCATCCCTGACCGAGGAGCTTGCTTGTCGTCCCCTCTCCCGTCCCGCCGCAATGTGCTTGGTGCCGGCGCCAGCGCGGCTGCCCTGGGCTTCGTCTTCGGAGTGGCCGGAAGCCTGGCGCCCTTCGCGCGACCTGCTACAACCCCCATGCGCAACGCCCTCGGTTACGGGACATTGGTCCCGGACCCGGAGGGCATCCTCGCGCTCCCCGAAGGCTTCTCCTACAGGATCCTGGCTCGTTCCGGGAAGACGTCCACCGCCGAGGGAGTGCACCCCTCCGACCCCGATGGGATCGGAGTGTTCGAGGCTCCCAACGGTGGCTCGGTCCTGGTCTGCAACCATGAAAACGGCGGGTCCGAACCTTACCCGGTTCCCGTCGTCGAGGGCCTTACCTACGATTCCGGTGCGAAGGGTGGAACATCCACCATCCTGGTGGACACCGAGGGTAACCGGGTGGGGCAGTACACCTCCGTTGCCGGCACCAACAATAACTGCGCAGGGGGGATCTCCCCCTGGGGCACCTGGCTTACGTGTGAGGAAACCGAAGCACGCGCGGGGACGGGCAGCAACACCAAGGACCACGGCTACGTCTTCGAGGTGGACCCCACCAGCCGCGAGGCCAACCTCGGCCGCTCAGCCATCCCGCTGAAATACCTGGGCCGCTACTCCCACGAGGCCGTCGCCGTCGATCCCGCCACCACGCAGATCTACCTCACCGAGGATGCCGTCAACCCCAACGGCCTCTACCTCCGCTGGACCCCGCCTGCAGGATTCACCCCCGGCAAGGGCTCCCTCCATGACCTGGCAATGTCCAACGGCGGCGACGTCGCCGGACGGCTGCAGGCGATGAAGTGCTTCCATGGCTCCACCCACATCAAGGAGCTTTCCGAGGCCACGACGGTTGGCACCTGCTACACAGTGGAATGGGTGGACGTGCCTGACCGAGACGCCCGCACCACCTCCGTCCGAAAGCAGTTTTCCGGCAACGAGGTCACCCGGGCGCACAAACTGGAGGGGCAGTGGTGGGGCGACGGCGGAGCATACTTCGTCTCGAGCTTCGCCCGCAGGGGTGATGGTTCAGTCAACGAACACGACGGCCAGGTGTGGCACTACAGCCCCGGCACGAGGTCGATCACGCTGACCACCAGCTTTGGACTCACCCGCGGGGCGGATCCCGACCGGGTTTTCGAGGGCCCCGACAACATCACGGTGGCACCCCAGGGTGGCCTGATCGTCGCCGAAGACGGCAGAGGCATGACCCACCTCGTTGGCGTGACAAGCGGGGGCATGTCCTACCCGCTGGCCCGGAACGAGTACAACGACTCCGAGTTCTGCGGGCCAGCCTTCAGCAAGGACGGAAGGTGGCTCTTCGCCAACATCCAGTCTCCCGGCTTCACTTTGGCAATCACCGGGCCGTGGACGCGCCTCGCGACTGCTTCCACCAACGGCTGATCTGCGCCGGGCGTCCTGCAGCCGGAGACCTCTTCAACGATCGGTGTGCACGCCTTCTTTGACCCACAGCGTGTCGCCCTCCACCCGGTCGAGCTCATCCGAGGCCAGGTATGCGTGGCCAGCGAACAAACCGGGCTTGTCGACTTTCACGTAGCCGATTCGCAGCAGTCTCTCCGCGGTATGGTGGGACAGCTTGGACGCCTCCGCGAAATCGTTGATCACCGAACCGACGAGGCCTCCCGTTTCAGGGTCGACCTGTCCATCCGAAGTCACGGCCTCAGGATCACCCATTTTCAGGTCCTCGACCTTGCCGAGCTTTTTCCCGTCCGGAGCCACCACGTGCATTCCTTCACGCACCTGCTCAATGACCGACATGACGTTCTCCTTTGCATACAACGCTGGATGCAAAAACCAGTCTAGGCCTCGCCGGCAGCCAGAAACAGAGGCCGCTACATTCGCCACCCCGGAACGGGAGCACAGGAGCCGGTCAGTTCACCAGGACGGGAGGACCGGCAGCGGGCCGTCAGCATCTACATGTTCGGCATCTCCGCGGGCCAGCCACTGAAGCAGGCCTTCGCGGTCGGATGCCACGCGCAGTCTGCCGTCGCCGATGACCCATTCGTCCCGTTCTTCGGTCACCAGGGTCATATCCGGAGCACCCTTGGCACGCAGCGACCGCACGGCGGATTCAAGGGCATCCAGCAGCGAATCCGGATCGGCTTCCTCAATGGTCCAGGCAGTGGCGAGGTCATGGTGATGCACCACCACCTCGGCTATCCGGAGGGCCACAATGGAGGTGGCCGGGACCGCCTTGCCGCCCACTTGCACCTCTTGCGCCACGAGTTCCCCGTTGAGCCGCTGTGCCTGTTCGGCAAATTTCCGGGCGGATATCCGCAGTTGCCCAACGAGCTCCTCCCGTGGCAGGGCAGCCAGGGCGGCGATCTCTTGGGAGCGGGCCTCGCTTGAGGCATAGAGGGGGCGTTCCTCGCCCGTTGTCGCCCAGTCAATGAGCTTTACCAGCGCTTGGCCATTGGAGGCGAGGTGTGCAATAACATCGGCGCGTGTCCATCCCTCACACAGCGAGGGAACGGTGAGCTCGTCATCGGCAAGGGACTCGACGGTGGCGAGCAACATGTCCGTCTCCCTGCCGAGGCGGGACAGATCCGAGTGGAGGCGTGCTGGGTTGATCATGGTGCCAGCCTACCCACGGGCCGCTACCCGAACCACTGTTCACGGGCCGCTGTTCCATACCCAAATCGTCTGGACTGAGACGGGATGGACCGACGGACCCGCCGCCACTAAAACGGGCCGTTTGAGAGCCCCAACATATGAATGACCCCCGGGCGGAAAGCCGGGCATTCCCCTCATATGGCTTGTGTCACACGTCTGTCAGGCTGGATGCACTCGGAGGACGGCCCCTCGGATCCTCCCGGTGCCGCAGGCCTCCACTTCGCTCAGAAAGGACTTGGAGACCATGTCACAACCGCATGCTGTCATCGCCGAAAATCCACAAAAGGAGGCGCGCACCGCAAATTGGGTCGCCTTCGTCATCTGCACGGCCCTCCTGTTTGACGGGTACGACCTCGTCATTTACGGCACCGTCCTTCCGGGGCTGCTTGCCGACCCGGGCCAGATCGGCTCATTTGATGCGGTCGCTGCCGGCCTTCTTGGCTCCTGGGCACTTATCGGAGTCCTCGTGGGCTCACTGGTCTGCGGCGCCATCGGTGACTTTTTCGGCCGGCGGCGTCTGATGCTCCTGGGCATCGCCTGGTTCTCCGTCGGTATGTTCGTTACAGCATTCGCCACCACCGTCCCTGCCTTCGGTGCCTTGCGGTTTATCACCGGGCTCGGCTTGGGGGTCGTTATCGCAACGGCAGGTGCCACCATGGCTGAATTCGCCCCTGCGGGAAGGCGGCAGTTCTACAACGCGATTGTGTATTCCGGGGTCCCGGCAGGCGGGGTCATGGCCTCGATCCTCGGCATCCTGTTCCTCAACAGCATCGGCTGGCGCGGGCTGTTCATCCTGGGCTCCCTCCCCCTGGTCATCCTGCTGCCCATCGCCTGGTTCAAGCTCCCGGAGTCGCCGCGGTGGCTGCTCTCCCGAGGCCGTGAACAGGAGGCCCTGGCCGCAGCACAGCGTACCGGCGTCCCGCTCATCGAGGAGCGGGTCATCCTGGAGGTCGGTGCCGCGCCGCAGAAGACCGGCTTTGCGGCCGTATTCTCCCGTCAGTTCGCCGTCGCATCGGTCCTGTTGGCCCTGATGTCCTTCTCCGGCCTCCTGCTGACGTACGGACTCAATACCTGGCTGCCCAAGATCATGGAAGGCTACGGCTATGGGCGGACGTACTCCCTCTTCTTCCCGCTCGCCCTGAACCTTGGCGCAGTGGCAGGCGGTTTGCTCGCGTCCCGCCTGGCTGACAAGAGCGGACCCCAGCGGGTCATCGCCGCGACGTTCGCGCTGGCCACGATTTCCTTGGCACTGATGACCTTCAGCTTCCCGCTGCCCCTGCTTTTCGCCTTCATTGCCCTCGCCGGCGTCGGAACGCTTGGCACACAGGTACTGATTTACGGGTTCCAGTCCAACTACTTCACCACCAATGCCCGCGCGGCCGGCGTTGCCTGGTGCGCCAGCGTGGGCCGGCTGGGCGGGGTGCTGGGCCCGATCATCGGAGGCTGGCTGGCAGCTGCCGGCATCGGCGGGTCCACGGCTTTTTACATCTACGGTGCCGTGGCACTCTTCGGCGCTGTGGTCACAGTCCTGGTACCCCGCCAGCGGAAGCTTGAGGAGGCCGAGCACAAAGTAGAGGAGATTGCCGAAGGGCGGGCAGTGGACAGCGCACCTTCAGAGGTACTCAAGTAGTGGACCGCGACCGCCCCGGACATCATTACGTCTGATGGATAACCTAGTAGGGCTTATTATGGTTATTATTTGAATCAATGAGCCTGGGGCGGTACCGTCGCTGGCCGGTGAGCTGAAGGACGGCCCTCCCGTGGACATCCGCCAACTGAATTACTTCATCGCGGTTGCCGAAGAGCGGCACTTTGGCCGCGCGGCCAAGCGCCTCCATATGGCCCAGCCACCGCTCTCCCAGCAGATCCGCCAGCTGGAAGACCTGATTGGGGTCCAGTTGCTGAACCGCACCACCCGCAGGGTGGACCTCACGGCGGCGGGCCAACTCCTCCTGGACCGGGGACGTCAGATCGTCAATGACGTAGCGACTCTTCAGGCCGACGTCTATCAGGTGGGAAAGGGCGCAACCGGTGTCCTGCGGGTGGGCTTCTCGGGTTCGGCAACTTATGGCGTGATGCCCCAGGTTGCGCGCCTTGCCAAACAACTGCTGCCGGGCCTGTCCCTTGCCCTGCACGGCGAAATGCTCACGCCGTCCATGGAGGCGGGCCTGCGGAACGGTACCCTGGACGCCGCGTTGCTGCGGCCGCCAGTCACAGCACAGGACATCGACTACCTGACGGTGGCCCGCGAGCCACTGATTGTCGCGCTTCCCTCCTTCAGTGCCCTGGCGGTGGACCAGCCCGTGGCGATGCACGAACTGCAGGACCAGGACTTCATTGCCTACCCGCCCGAATCCGTGCTTTACCGCACCACCGCCGACCTCTGCCGCCAGGCGGGTTTCCAGCCGCGCATCACGCAGGTGGTCGGGGAGACCTCGACGATGCTGGCGTTTGTGGCTGCAGGGGGCGGGGTGGCGGTCATGCCGTCCAGCGTGCAGGCCTTCCAGCTTGAAGGTGTGGCCTACCGCGAAATTGAAAACGTCCCCGAAGTGGAGCTCGCCGTCGCCTGGATGCGCGGGCACCACTCTGCACTGCTCAAAAACTTTCTGGACGTCGTCGTCACCGCTACCGCGGCACCGGCGGCGCCAGGCCCCACGGCCGGCCCTCTGCCGATTCCCACTGATGAAAGGCTTTCCCGCTTATGAAGATCGCAGCCATTGAGGCGATTCCCTACTCGATCCCCTATCTTCATCCATTGCATTTCGCCTCCGGTTCCGTACACGAGGCAGATCACGTGCTGATCCGGCTCCGCACCGATGACGGCGTGGTGGGAACCGCCGATACCCCGCCGCGCCCATACACCTACGGTGAGACGCAGAAGTCGATCGTGGCGGTGGTGGAGGACATGTTCGCTCCGCAGCTGATCGGCGTCGATATTTTTGACCGCGAAAAAGTCCAGTCAGTCCTGCACCGGACCATCCACAACCAGACGGCCAAGGGGGCCGTGGACATCGCCCTGTGGGATGTCATCGGCAAGACTCTCGGTCAGCCGGTGACAAAGCTGCTGGGCGGGTACACCGACTCGCTCCGGGTCTCCCACATGCTCGGCTTTAAGCCTGCCCAGGAGTTGCTGGCCTTGGCGCTGGAGTTCCGCGGGACCTATGGCATCAACACGTTCAAGCTCAAGACCGGCCGCCGTCCCCTTAGCCTCGACATTGAGGCCGCACGGGTACTCCGGGAAGGTCTCGGCGAGGACGCTGAGCTGTACATGGACGCAAACCGCGGATGGTCAGCCAATGAGGCAGCCGAGGTGCTGCGCCGCACGGCGGAATTGGGCCTGCAGTTCCTGGAGGAGCCCGACGACGCCCGCGAAGTCCTCGGCCGGCGTCGCCTCGTGACGAACTCCCCCATCCCTATTGCCGCGGACGAGTCCGCTGCAAACCTTGGGGAGGCCGCGCGGGAAATTCTTACCGGCGGCGCAAATCTCCTTGCGGTGAAGACTGCCCGGTCCGGTTTTACCGAGGCGGCGAAAATCGTTGGCATGGCCGAGGGGATGGGCATTGACGTCTACATCGGCAACCAGATCGACACCCAGGTCGGCACGGTGGCCTCGGTGGTCTTCGGTGCCGCCTTCGCCCATTCGGCCAAACGTGCAGCGGAGCTGTCCAACTACCTGGACATGGCCGATGACCTCTTGGCCGAGCCCTTGGCCATCACCGGCGGACGCATCCGTGTTCCGGAGGGGCCTGGTGTGGGCACCGCCGTGGATGAAGAAAAGCTCTCGCACTATCGCGCCGACCGCTAAGAAACCGCTGTACCGAAAGGACATTCATGAAGTACCTGGTCCATATGGACGTAAACCTGCCCGCAGACCTTCCGGCAGCTGAAGCCGCGGAGATCAAAGCCACGGAAAAGGCCTACTCGCAGGAGCTGCAACGCTCGGGCAAGTGGCCGGAGATCTGGAGGGTGGTGGGTGAATACGCCAACTATTCGATCTTCGACGTCGATTCGAACGATGAACTCCACGAGATCCTGCAGAACCTGCCGCTGCTCCCGTACATGGATATCTCCGTGGTCCCGCTCGCGAAGCACCCGTCTGACGTCAAGTAATCCCCGACATCAAGTAATCGCCGGCCCCGGGGCTGCCAGTGCCTGCTGTGTTCCGGTGTCAGTCCTTGGCCCGGAACACGGCGGCGAGCTCGCTGCGGGAGCGGATTCCCATCTTCCGGTAAAGCCGGGTCAGGTGGTACTGCACGGTCTTCTCTGCCAGGAACAGGGTCCGGGCCGCTTCCTTGTTGGTGGCGCCGCCGGCTACCAGCTCGGCCACGGCGCGTTCCTGTGCTGTGAGCTGAAGGTGGTGGTCGCTGACGGCGGTCAGCACGGGGTCGGCCGGGTCCGGCAGGTTCCCGACGTCGAGCCCCGTTGCCTTGAGCTCCCGGTCGCACCGTTCCACGTACGTCGCCGCCCCAAGGGAGTCGTAGAGGTCACGGGCGGCCCGCAGGACCGACGAGGCCAGGCGTCGTTTGCCTGCCCGGCGCATGCTTTGGCCGAACGCAAAACTCACCCGGGCCCGCAGGTATGGCCGGTTGAGCCCCCTGAGGTGCCCCAGGGACGCCTCGAAATGCTCCCTGGCAGTGTCGGGGTCTCCCTGCGCAGCCACCAGTCTTCCCCTCGCCCAGGCCATCCGGGCCATATCCGAGGGTACTTCCCGCTCGCGCGGCACGCGCTCGAACGCCGTGAGGAAAACGTCGGCGGCGTCCAGCTGGTCGGTCATGACCAGGGCGTTGACATAGGTGTCCTGCCAGGGCCAGAAGGACACCCGGTTCTCGGTCCACGGGTCCAGCTCCGTGAGCGGCTGCAGAACAGCCAAGGCCCCCTCATAATCCGCCCTCGCCTCGTGGAAGCGCGCACGGGCGAGGGTGGCCGGTACCTGCATGGCACGGTACGTTCCTGGCTGCACAGCCGCCTGCGACACGTAGTACCGGGCCCGGTCCCAGTCGCCCCGCATGGACCAGAGCTCCGCTGCAGTCCAATAAAGCAGCGGGCGGATCAGCGGCATCCGCGACGTCTCAAGGCGGACGGAGGCGCGCGCCACGGTGGCTGCCGCTGCATCCCAGTTGCCGAGCACCAGGTGGGTGCGGGCCAGCCACGCCTCGGCCCACAGCGAAATCCTCATGGAGCCACCCCGGTATTCAGTAGGGGCTGCCGACTCGAAGTTCACCAGAGCTGTCTCGACGTTGTCGAGGCGCAGCGCCAGCCAGCCCGCGCCCATCTGGACCCGTTGTTTCTGGGCGTTCTCGGAAGCATGTTCGAAGGCCCGGCGATAGGAGGCTTCCGCAGCGGAAAGCCGGCCCTGGGCGTACAGGCCCAGGCCGTAGATGGCCTCCGACTCAATGTGGGCTGGGGTCCCCGGCTGGGTAAGTTCCATGGCCCGTTCTGCCCACGTGGTGATGGCCGGCCCGTCCCACGAGGCCACACCGTGCAGGACGAAACGCTGCGCCACCTGCGCGGCGGCCGTTGGATCACGCTGCGGGTTGGAGGTGCGCCAGGCCATCTCCAACTGCGTCTGGGCACTGTCGTTCTGTCCCGACGCGGTGGAGAGGTATCCCAGGACGGAGGAGCGGAGCGGCGACGGCGGCAAAGCGTCCACTGCCGCCATCCACATCTGGGCCTGGGCGATGTTGCCCGAACCCACCAGGGCATCCACCGCCCTCAGGAGCCTGTCGTTCCGGGAACGTATGTCCTGGGAAAGACGGGACGCGGAGAACAGGGCCGTCGACGCGTCCTGCCACGCTCCAACAAGTGCTTGGCCTCGGGCAAAATCCTCCAATTCCCCGGCAAGGGCTTCATCCGCGCCGGGTGTGGCGGAGACCCGGTGGCCCAACCGTTCGCCCTCGGGCTGCACGGCTTCAGCGGCCAGCCGATGAAGCGCGATCCGCCGGCTGGGGGCGATCTGTTGGTAGACAGCCGCGTCGGTGCCCGGTTCAAAGAACGCGACGGCGGAACGTGCCTGGTCAACACTCAACCCCAGCAGCCCGGCGCCGTGCCCCTCGTCAAGTGCTGCCATAATGTGTTCCACCCCGCTGACCTGGGAAACCTCCGCCATGCTCCCGGCGCGACTGAGCACTGACGCTGCCTCCGCGACAGCAACCAGCTCCGGGGACGCTGCCTCCAGGACACTGCGGACCCGGGCGCGGACGCGGGACGTCGGAGGCAGCGAGGGAAACCAGGTCTGCCAGGTTTCCGCCGGAAGCTCACGCAGCAGCTCCACGATCGGTTGAGCGAGTCCTCGCGTGTGCTGGACCAGTCCGTGTGCTGCCGTGGCACTGAGGTCCAGGCCGAGCATCCTCCGCGCTAGATCCTGAACCTGCTGAGGGGTTAACGGATCCAGCGGAATACTGGCGACTTGGTGGCCGGTCAGGAAATCCAGCACACCGCTGGGGACGCGCAGGGCGTCATCGGGGTTGAGGGTGAGAACGAACAGAACCCGTTTTCCGTACAGCCGGCGCATGACGAACGTCAGGATGCGCAGACTCTCAACATCAAGTTTGTGGACGTCGTCGATGGCGACGACTACGCTGCCGTGGGCCTGCAGTGCTTCGAGGTGGGTACTGAGGGTGGAAGCGTAATTAACCACCTGGGCGGCCGTGAGAGCCGGAACGGGGCCCGCGGGCAGTGCAGGGCCGCCGTCGTAATCCTTTGCCGAGCGCAACGGCGAGGTGAGCATCAGCTGGGAGTATCCGGCGAGCGGAAACTGCGCCTCCCATTCGTCGCCCATGGCGGACAGTACCCGGACACCACGGGCCACGGTGCGGCAGTGCTCAAGAAAGAGCTCCAGCACGGCGGTCTTCCCGGACCCGGATGGGCCGCTGACCACAACTGCGCCCACTTTGCCCTTACGGACGGTGCGGAGAATGCCCAGCAGTTCCTCAAAGATTCCTGCCCGGCCGGCAAGGGGAAATCCCTCCGCAGATTCGCCTTTGATGGAGCCCGCCGTCATGGCCGCAACTCTACCGGAGCCGGCCGGCCGGACCTGACGGCGGGCTTCCATCACGGTGGCCTTAGCCCAGGTCCCCGCCGGCAACCGGAATGATGGTTCCGGTCAGGTATGACGCCTCATCTGAGCCGAGGAAGACGATGGGGGCGGCCTGTTCGTCCAAAGTCCCGTACCGCTTGAAAATCGACGAGTCGACGGTTTGGTCAACGATCACCTGATACCAGGCCTTCTCCGCGGAGGATTCGGCCTCCGGGCCACGCTTGACCTTGCGGGCCGGGGCCTCGGTTCCACCGGGGGCTGTCGCCACCACGCGGATGCCACGTCCTCCCACCTCCATCGCCAATGACTGGGTCAGTGCGTTGACACCGCCCTTGGCTGCCGCATACGGCACCCGGTGGAGCCCGCGGGTGGCTACTGACGAAACGTTGACGATGGTGCCGGAGCCCTGCTGCAGCATTGCCGGCAGCACCGCCCGGCAGGTCCAGAGGGTGGGAAAAAGGGATCGCCGGATCTCTTTCTCGATCTTGTCCTCGTCGTATTCCTCGTACGGGCGGGCCCAGATGGTGCCGCCCACGTTGTTGACGAGCACATCCACGCGGCCGTGGGCGGCCAGTGCCGCGTCCACGGCCTGCTGTGCTCCTGCGAAGGTCTCCAGGTCCGCGGTCACGGAGAGGGCGGAGCCGCCGGAACCGGAAACTTTTGCCGCCTCCTGTATCCCGCGCGCCACCTCATGAACCAGGTCGGCCCGGTCTACGAGAACGACGGCGCCGCCCTCGGCCCCGATGCGCTCGGCCACCTTCTGGCCGATGCCCTGCGCGGACCCTGTCACAACAACTACCCTGCCGGCGTACCGGCCGGGCGTCACGAACTGTCCGGCATAGGGCTGCGACATCAGCGTCCCGCCTTGGCGTCGATGGCCCCGGCCATGGTTTCCTTGGCGTCGTGGGCGTGGGCCATGATGACTTCCCGGACCCGCGCTTTGTCCTGGCGCTCGAAGGCGTCAACGATATCGACGTGGTCCTGGATGACCCGCTCGAAAATCCTGGTTCCTGTTTCGAAGGCCGCCGCCATCTGGGCGTGGACGTCCAACCGGCGGTAGGACTCGAGCAGCATGGGATTGTTGCAGACCATAAAGAGGTATTCGTGGAACTCCTCATTGGTCCGCGCGAACTCGTCCGGTTCCTGGATGGTGCCGGCATTGACGGAGCGGGTGGTGGCTTCGGCGAGCCGGCGGAACTGCTGCAGTTGCTCGTCGCTCAGCCGGCCCAGCATCAGCTCGCTCACGGCAAGCTCCAGGCCCATGCGCGCGTCGAGTTGGGCGAAGCTGTCCTCCTTACGGAAATCAAGACGGCCGGTCTCCAGGGACGAGACCGCCTCGCTGCGGCTCATCGTGTCACCTTCTGCCGCGATCTTCTCTGCGGGTACCGGCGCACCTGTTTCCGCATCACCGCCGGTGGTTTCCTTGGGGGCAAAGCGCTCGAAGTAGAAGTTGGCGGGCTTGATGCCCTCGGAGTCCAGCCACTTCGACACTGCGTTCACCATGGGAGGGGGCCCGCAGAGGTAGATGTCGACGTCGCCGTCGAACAGGTGCGAGGGCTCAATGATCTGGGTGACATAGCCCGTGTGGGGTGCAGAGGTTCCGGGTTCGGAAGCAATGTAGTCCCACGTGAATCCGGGCAGCTTCGCCTCATAGTCCCGCAGCCACTCGAGCCCGACGATATCCGCCTCACGGGTCAGTCCGTAGATCAGGTGGACAGGTACCGACGCCGGAGTTTCGGAGAGCTTCTCGAGGATGGACATGAGCGGGGCCAGGCCTGTACCGCCTGCCAGAAGCAGCAGGGGCCGCTTGGGCTCGCGCAGGAAGAAGGAACCATACGGGCCGGTGAATTCGATGGTGTCGCCCACGGCTGCGCGATCACGCAGGTACTCGGACATCGCACCCTGTGGTGTAACCCTCACCATGAACGAGGAATCCTGGACCTCGGGGCCGCTGCTGAACGAATAGGAACGCTCCGCATCGGTTCCGGGGACCTTGATGTTGACGTACTGGCCCGGCAGGAAGGCCAATGCATCCCGGTTGTCCACCTCCAAGGTGAAGGACACAGTGGTTTCCGAGTGCTTGTTGAGTTCCTTCACCGTTGAGGTGAAGGTGGTGGCTCCCGTTTTCGCCGATTCGGACGTGGCGGGGATCTGAATGGCAAGATCCGATTCGGGAACCGCCTGGCACGTCAGCAGGTAGCCCTTTTCGAGCTCATCCTCCGTCATAGCGTCGTCGATGTAATCGCCCGGATCGAAGGAGCCGGAATCGCAGAAGGCCTTGCAGGTGCCGCAGGCACCATCCCGGCAGTCCGAGGGAATATTGATGCGTGCTTTGTAAGCGGCGTCCATGACGGTCTCGTAGTCGCCGACCTTGATGACCTTGGTGACGCCGTCCTCGAAGCTGAGGGCAACTTTGTGGCCCATGGTTTCCTCCTGGTTGGGGCCGCGTCGACGCGGCCCGGGAAAGTAAAGATGTGCCCTAGGGACACGTGTTTGGAAGCGTCCAAGGCCAGCGCCGGGCATACGCCGGGCGCCGGCTCGGAGCCGTCAGATCATGTAGATGTCCACCACGTGATGGATGTAGTCGTTCTTGAGGACGACCTTCTTTTTCAGGATGACGGGCTCGCCGCCGGCAAGATCGATCGTGTAAAAGCTGGTCCCGAAGTACGTGTCCGTTGTGTTGTAGCGGACGTACAGGGTGAACCAGTTGAAGCGGACTTTCACCTGGTCGCCATCGCGTTCCATGATTTCGACGCCGGTGATGTTGTGCCCGGTACGGGGCTCCGGGAGGGACGTGGCCGAGGACCGGTCCGTCTTGATCCGGAAAACACGGTCCTCAATCCCGCCGCGGTTGTCGTAGTAGATGAGCGAGATCTCGTTCTGCGGATCCTCGGTCAGCCGGTCATCGACGTCCCAGGCGGGCATCCAGAACTCAGAGTCCGGGTGGTAGCACTGGAGCCACTCGTCGAACTGGCGGTCATCCAGCAGGCGGGCTTCCTTGTACAGGAAGGCACGGACAGTTTCGAGGGTCGCGATCTCTTCAGCGCTCTTGAGCGCCGGAGCTGGCTTTGTCAGGTTGGTCATGGCTAATGCACTCTCTCTGGTTCGAGGTGGTCCGGATCAGGCGGTGACGGGAACGGTGTCCAGGGCGGAAAGCTCCTGCTCCGCCAGGGCCCGGTCCATCACTTCCTTCCAGTACCCGTGCTGGATCGGGTAGAGCCCCTCATCCTCGGTGCGCACCCCGGAAGCGATGACCCTGGTCATCCCCAGTGCCTGGGCCTGCTCGTCAGGGCCCGCGATCTCATGGGTTGACCCGCGGGTCATGTCGTTCCAGGGCGCCGAGGTGGCCCAGTACGTTTTGTTGCAGGACCGGAACTCCTCGAGGTCGTCCGGTGTGGCCATGCCGGTGGCGTTGAAGAAGTCCTCGTATTGGCGGATGCGCTTGGCACGGTTCTCCTGCGATTCGCCCTTGGGGGCGATGCAGTAGATGGTCACTTCGGTCTGGTCCGCGGAGATGGGACGGAAGTGGCGGATCTGCGAAGAGAACTGGTCCATGATGTAGACGTTCGGGTACAGGCAGAGGTTCCGGGAAATGTTGATCATGAAGTTGGCCATCTCCTCGCCGTACTTGGCAACGAGCTCCTCGCGGCGGTCCCACAGCGGGCGGTCCTCCGGGTTGGTCCATTCCTGCCACAGCAGCAGGTGTCCGTGGTCGTAGGAGTAGAAGCCGCCCTTGACCTTGCCCCATTTGCCGGCGTCCATGGCCTTGGTCTTGTTCGCGGAGTCGCCGGCGGTGCGGCGTGCAGTGGTGGCGGCGTAGTTCCAGTGCACTGCGGTGACGTGGTAACCGTCGGCGCCGTTTTCCGCCTGCACCTTCCAGTTGCCGTCGTAGGTGTAGGTGGACGCGCCGCGCAGCACCTCCAGTCCTTCCGGGGACTGGTCCACGATGGAGTCGATTACCTTGGTGGCGTCACCCAGGTGCTCTTCGAGCGGGAGAACGTCAGCCTTCAATGAGCCAAAGAGGAAGCCCCGGTAGGACTCGAACCGGGCAACCTTGGTGAGGTCGTGGGAACCCTCTTTGTTGAAGGATTCCGGGTAGCCGGCGTTGCGGGAGTCTTTGACCTTCAGCAGTTCACCCGAGTTCTTGAACGTCCAGCCGTGGAACGGGCAGGTGAACGTGGTGCGGTTGTCCGTCTTACGGCGGCACAGCATCGCGCCGCGGTGCGAGCAGGCATTGACGAGGCAGTTTAGGTTTTCGTCCTTGTCCCGGGTGATCATCACAGGAGTGCGGCCGATGTTGGTGGTGAAGTAGTCCCCCACATTGGGAATCTGGGATTCGTGGGCGAGGTAAACCCAGTTGCCCTCGAAGATGTGCTTCATCTCCAGTTCGAAGATCTCTTCATCTGTGAAAATCTCGCGCTTGGCCCGGATGACGCCGTTCTCACGGTCGTCGATCACGGCGTCGGCAAGGACCTCCCGGACATGGTTCAGGTTCTCGGTCATGGCTGCTCCTTCATTGGAGAGTGCTGGACGGATGGGCTGGTGGTCCGGGCAAGCGCGCGGTACGCCCAGGACGTTTGTCAGCCAAGTCTTGCCTACAGTGATAGCTCTCACATCAGGCAAATGCCTAGGTTCGACCAAGGGTGTTTTTATGTCTTGTTATTGACAGAAAACCGGCTAAATCGATATTTGTAGCGTCCTTATTTCAGATCTACGATGAACAGACATCACCCCCAAAATTCAAAGAGGAGTTTGGACATCACCATGACCGAGACCCAAGCAGACACCCGTAAAGAAGACGAGGGCACTGCAGTCGAAGCCGGCTCCAAAGCCACTGAGCGCTTCACTACCTCCGGCAAGCTCTCGCACCTGGATGTGTCCAAGGAACGAGTGAGCCTGCTCGCCGGTGCGCTCATCAAGGCTGCCAACGACATCGTCGTGGAACACCAGGTCACCTACGAGGAGTACAACGCGCTCAAGGCCTGGCTCATCAAGGTAGGAACTGACGGGGAATGGCCGCTGTTCCTCGACGTGTGGCTGGAGCACACCGTGGAGGGTGTCAACTCCCAGGACCGCCCCGGCACCGTGGGCACCATCGAGGGACCCTACTATGTGCCGGGCTCTCCGGTTCTGCAGACCCCGGGCACCGTCGAAATGCGTGAGGACGAGGAGGGCACCCCGCTGCACTTCAGCGGCCGCTTCACCGATACGGACGGCAACCCTATCCAGAACGCCCAGGTGGAGATCTGGCACGCCGACAGTGCCGGGTTCTACTCCCAGTACGCCCCTGGCCTGCCGGACTGGCTCTTCCGGGCGACGGTCAAGGCGGACGACGACGGCCGCTTCGTCATCAACACGATGCGCCCCGCGCCGTACCAGATCCCCACGGACGGGGCCTGCGGACAGCTGATCAACGCTGCAGGCTGGCACGCCTGGCGCCCGGCGCACATCCATATCAAGGTCTCCGCGCCGGGGTTCCAGCCGGTAACCCAGCAGCTCTACTTCCCGGGCGACCCGCACAACGCAGACGACATCGCCTCGGCGGTCAAGCCCGAGCTGATGCTCGACCCCAAGCCCCGCACCGACGGCGGGGCCGGCGAAGAAGTGGTCTACGACTACGTCCTCGCCAAGGAAGGCCAGCACAAGTAAGAACCACAGCTGGGAATCGTTGCCGGCGCCGCGGCCCGGTACCGAAGGCGCCCTGGAGTGCAAACTCCAGGGCGCCTATTATTTTGCCGACGTTGCCAGGAGCCCGAATGCTGCCATCCCGCCAGGACCCACCTGCCATCCCCCGAGCTGGAACTGTTGCGGCTGATCCACCCCGGCCCCTGCTGGAACGGCCGGGTGTTCGGCCTGCAGGTGTCCGCCAGGTCCTCCGTGATCTGGGCCTGCCCTATGTTTCCAACGGTTTGATCGGCCTCATTTTCTCAGCTTCGGGCCCCATAGCCGTCACCCTGGCCGTGGGAGCGGCGGGAGGACTCACCGAAGCCCAACTGGCGTCGTGGGTGTTTGGCATCCTCTTTTCGGGCGGGGCAGCCACCCTGGTCATGTCCCTTCTCTATAAACAGCCTCTGGGCTTCGCCTGGTCCATTCCCGGGACGGTGCTTCTGGGTCCGTCCCTTCAGCACCTTTCCTTTGCCGAAGTGGTGGGGGCCTTCTTCATGTCCGGAATTCTGGTCCTCGCGTTGGGCGCCTCAGGAGTGGTGCGGCGGATCATGGAAGTGGTTCCGATGCCCATTGTCATGTCCATGGTGGCCGCTGTCTTCCTGAAATTCGGCACGGACATCGTTGTCTCCACACAGGCGAACCCCGTGGTGGCGGTCCCCATG
>NZ_QAIQ01000643.1 GCF_003061105.1 Arthrobacter sp. HMWF013 | reverse complement strand
GCATCAGGTAATGGGTGGGGACGCCCATCAGCATGGTCACGCGCCGTTCCGAAATGAGCTGCAGCACCCGGCCCGGCTCGAAGCCGCGTTCCAGGACCACGGTGGCGCCCGTCCACCACGCCAGGAGTGGCTGGATGTTCCAACCGCCCACATGGAATTGCGGAAGAACGGCCAGCACCACGTCGGTGCTGACGATGTCCAGGGTCCGCGACAGCGAGAGGTTGGTCCAGAAGCAGTTGGCGTGCGTCAGCACGGCGGCCTTGCTGGCCCCCTCCGTGCCGGACGTGAAGATCATCAGGAGGGCGTCGTCGTCGCGCACTTCCGTCCTGCGCGCTTCCTGCCTGGGCGCCCCCGCACGGAGCACCCGGGAAGGCGCCGGCACGGACTTTTCGACGCCGCCGGGCCCGAGCGCCGCGATCCTGGGCGGCTGGGGCAGGAGCGAGCAGGTCGCGGCGGCCAAAGCGTCCAGATCGCCTTCCACCAGCAGGAGCTGGGCATCCGCCAGCCCGAGCTGCGCGGACAGTTCACGTGGTGACAGGCGCCAGGAGAGCGGCACCAGGACGAGCCCGGCCTTGGCGCAGGCGAAGAACACCACCACATGGTCGGAGCTGTTGCCGGTGAGGGTGGCTATCCGGTCGCCGGTGACGTATCCGGCGGCCTGCAGGACCGCGGCCAGGGCGGCCGCCCGCCGTTCCAGCTCGCCGTAAGTGAGCGTGCAGCCGCGGTCGTCGATGGCGATCCTGTGGGGGGTGGCGAGGCTTCGGTCCGTGGTCCAGCGGCCCAGGGTGTGCAGTCCGTCAGCGGTGGTCATGCCGCCTCCTCCAGGATCCCGCGGGACTTCTCGGTGCGCCGGCTGCGGCGCTGGGCGAGCCGTTGGGCGGTGCCCGTCAGGCCGCCCGGCAGGAAGAGCACCACGAGGATGAACAGCGTGCCCAGGATGAAAAGCGGTTCCGACAACGGTACGCGCAGGATGTCTGGCAGCGCATCAATGGCATCGGAATTGGCAAGGGTGGTCAGGCGCTGGTCCAGGATGGTGTAGAAAACCCCGCCGATGACAGCGCCCCAGCGGGAGCCGACGCCGCCCAGGACCACCATGACCAGCAGGGTGATGGTGAGATCAGCGGACACGGCCCGCGGCACCGCCCCGCTCTGCAGCAGCAGGAACACCATGCCGATGACGCTGACCAGGACAGCAGAGACCACGAAGATCAGCAGCTTGATGAGGTAAGGCTGCAAACCAAGGACGCGGACGCGCAGCTCGTTCTCCCGGACGGCCGCGGCCACGTGCCCGGCGCGGGAGGACTGCACCCAGGTGACGATGATGAACACGGCCACCAGCACGGCCAGGGCCAGCCAGTACAGATTGCGGGTGTTGACGACGCCCACCAGGAAGTCCGGGAGATTGTCGGTCCGCAGGGTGAGGCCTTCGTCGCCGCCGGTGATGCCTTCCGGGTTGCGGCCCACGATCACCGAACCCGCCTGGGCGAAGGCCAGGGTGACCATGGCGAACGGGATGCCGCTGACGCGCAGGCTGATGCTGCCCACCACGTGCGCCAGCACAATCACCACCAGGAGGGTCAGGCCCATCGCCGGGAGCAGCGGGATATCCAGGTTCTGCAGGATGATTGCCAGGCCGTAGACGCCCGCGCCGAAGTAGAGGGCGTGGCCGAAGGAGAGCAGGCCCGCCACCCCGAGCAACAGGTGGTAGGTCAACGCAGCGGCGGCCATCAGCATGCACATCGCCAGCAGCTGCAGGGACCCGGGCGTGTAAGTAGGTCCGGGCAGCACGCCCGGCAGGGACAGGTTGAGGAGCGGCAGCAGGACCAGCAGGATAATCCCGGCAAGGCCTGCTGCGGCCCCAACCATCCGGCGGCGGGTCAGGCGGGGACGGACGGGGGCACCGGCGGGACTCGAGCCTCGTCGCGATCCCGCGGGAGCCGCCGTCGTCCTCTCATCTTGAGAGGTGGCTGGGCTCGTGGCGCCGGTTGCGTCAGTGGCATCGGTATCGGTGGTCATGAGGTTCTCCCGAGCAGGCCGGACGGACGGAACAGCAGCACCAGCGCCAGGGCCAGCACCACAAC
>NZ_QAIQ01000082.1 GCF_003061105.1 Arthrobacter sp. HMWF013 | reverse complement strand
CCCCGCCGCAAGCTCCTGGTGCGCGGGTTCGGCGGTAAGCATCGACGGCGCATACTGCGTCATGAAGCCGGCGGGGAACTCGGCCGTACTGACGTAGAAGTCCTCGAGTTCGGAGGGGTTCGCGAACTCCTCGGGCTTCTTTGCCATCATGGTGGACCATTCCTTATCGAAGTCGATGAGGTTCTTCGCCACCACCTGGCGCTCTTCGGAGTACGTGGACAGCAGGCTCTCCGGGCTGCGTCCTTCAAGGACGTGGCCCAGCTTCCAGCCGAGGTTGAAGCCGTCCTGCATGGAGACATTCATTCCCTGGCCCGCCTTGGCGCTGTGCGTGTGGCAGGCATCCCCGGTGATGAAGACGCGCGGCGTGCGGGTCCCCCGCTGGTCCGGAAGGACGTCGTCGAACCGGTCAGTGAGGCGATGGGCGACCTCATACACGCTGTGCCAGGCGACATTGCGGACGTCCAGCGTGTAGGGGTGCAGGATCTGGTTGGCGTGGGCGATGATCTGCTCGATGGTGGTGGCGCGCACGGAGCCGTGGTCATGCTGGTCGACCTCCCCGAGGTCAACGTACATGCGGAAGAGAAAACCGCCTTCGCGGGGGATCAGCAGAATGCTGCCGCCCGAGCCGGACTGGATGGCGCACTTGGTCCGGATGTCCGGGAAGTCCGTGTTGGCGAGCACGTCCATGACGCCCCAGGCATGGTTTGCAGCGTCGCCCGCGAGGGTGCAGCCGATCGAGTCACGCACCTTGCTGCGCGCACCGTCTGCACCAATCACGTACTTGGCACGGACAACGCGGTCCTGGCCCTCATGAGGTCCCACCGCGTGGGCGAGCGTGACCGTGACGGGATACTCCCCCTCAGTGCCGACCTCGAGCCCGCGGAACGCATAGCCGTAGTCCGGGGACATCCGGGTGGGCGAGTTGGCCATGACTTCGGCGAAGTAGTCCAGTACCCGCGCCTGGTTCACGATGAGGTGCGGGAATTCGCTGATGCCCATTTCGTCGTCGACCGTGCGTGCACCCCTGACGATGCGGGAGTGGTCAGCCGGGTCCGGCTTCCAGAAGGCCATCTCCGTGATGCGGTACGCCTCGGCGATGATCCGCTCGGCGAACCCGAACGCCTGGAAGGTCTCGACGCTTCTGGCCTGGATGCCGTCGGCCTGGCCGATGACGAGCCTGCCGGGGCGGCGCTCGACGATCCGGGTGGTGATGTCCGGGAACTGGGAGAGTTGCGCGGCGGCGAGCATGCCCGCAGGGCCTGTACCCACGATGAGGACGTCGACCTCGTCCGGAAGATCCGCGGGCCGGTCGATGCCTGCTCCGGCTGCCGGCTTGACCCGGGGGTCCCCGGATACGTATCCGTGATGGTGGAACTGCACGGGCTTTCCTCACTTCGCTGTGTGGCTCGTCTGGGATCGACTAGCTGTTCTATATCAGAACAACACGTTCGATAAATGAAATCTCAACTTCGATTTCAACTGTACGGCAGATGTGACGGGGGCGACAAGAGTCCATCGCCCCGGCCAATCTCCGGGGTTTGCCCGCCGGGATTCCCGGGAATTTTGAAGGGTTGACGGGCACTCCTGGCTGAGTATAGTGATCGTATACGATTTCGTACTCGACGAGGAGCAGCTGTTGGAACAGGTCACCGACCACATCTTGGCCTCGGCCCGCAAAGTCATCGCGGTGCATATCAACTACCCCAGCCGCGCCGCCCAGCGGGGACGTACGCCGGCCCAGCCGTCCTACTTCCTGAAGCCATCCTCCTCCCTTTCCCTCAGCGGGTCACCGGTGGAACGCCCCGCCGGCTGCGAACTTCTTGGCTATGAAGGCGAGATCGCCCTGGTGATCGGCAAACAGGCACGGCGGGTGGGGATCGAGGACGCCTGGAGCCACGTCGCAGCAGTCACCGCCAGCAACGATCTCGGTGTCTACGACCTCCGCTACGCGGACAAAGGCTCCAACCTCCGGTCCAAGGGGGGCGACGGTTTCACGCCGGTGGGCCCGGCACTTATCCCGGCAGACGCCGTCGACCCCGCCAACCTGAGGATCCGCACCTGGCACAACGGCGAGGTGGTCCAGGACGACACCACAGCTGACCTGCTCTTCCCGTTCGCGCGGCTGGTCGCGGACCTGTCCCAACTGCTGACCCTCGAAGAAGGCGACCTGATCCTCACCGGCACCCCCGCCGGCGCCTCCGTTGCCACACCGGGAGACGTGCTGGAGGTGGAAGTCAGTACCGCTGACGGGCGCCTGAGCACCGGCCGCCTGGTCACCACGGTGGTGGAAGGCACGACGCCGTTCGCCGGGTTTGGTGCCCAGCCGCAGGCAGACGACGTCCAGCGTGAGGAGGCGTACGGTTCGCGCGAAGCCGCCGGCCTGGCACCCGAGGCAAGTGCCGCCGTCGGGCCTGTCCTCTCCCCCGAACTGAAGGCAAAGCTGGAGAGCGTCTGCACCGCCACCCTGTCCTCCCAGCTGCGCAAGCGCGGCCTGAACAACGTCAGCATCGACGGCCTGACCTCCACCCGGCCGGACAAGCGGATCGTGGGCCTGGCCCGGACGCTGCGCTACGTACCCAACCGCGAGGACCTCTTCGCCACCCACGGCGGCGGCTTCAACGCCCAGAAGCGGGCCATCGACTCTGTGAACGAGGGCGAGATCCTGGTCATGGAGGCCCGCGGCGAAAAGGGTACCGGCACCATCGGCGACATCCTGGCCCTTCGCGCAGAGGTCCGCGGCGCGGCAGCCATCATCACCGACGGCGGCGTCCGCGACTTCTCCGCCGTGGCCGCTATGGAGATGCCTACCTACTATTCCAACCCGCACCCCGCCGTCCTGGGCCGCCGGCACATCCCGTGGGACACCGACATCACCATCGCGTGCGGCGGCACCACCGTGCAGCCCGGCGACATTATCGTGGCCGATTCGGACGGCATCCTTGTCATCCCGCCGGCGATGGCCGAAGAGCTCGCGGATGACTCGATCGCCCAGGAACGCGAGGAAACATTCATCGCCGAGATGGTGCAGCAGGGCCACAGCGTGGACGGGCTCTACCCGCTGGGCAAGGACTGGCGCGCGAAGTATGAGGAATGGGAAGCAGGCAAAGCCCGTGACTGACACCGCTGTGGCCGCCGGTAATACAGGCAGCAAGTCGGAGCAGGCCTACCGCGCCGTGAAGGCACGGATCGTCGAAGGCGCCTACACCCCCGGCTACCGGCTGGTCCTGGGCACCATCGCCAAGGACCTTGGCTTCAGCGTGGTGCCCGTCCGGGAAGCCATCCGCCGGCTCGAAGCCGAAGGCCTGGTGACCTTCGAACGCAACATCGGCGCCACCGTGGCCGGCATCGACCCCACCGAATACCTCTACACCATGCAGACCCTGAGCATCGTGGAGGGAGCGGCCACAGCCATCTCGGCTCCGCTGATCGGCGCGCAGGACATCGAGCGGGCCCGCAGCATCAACGAGGAAATGCGTGAATGCCTCAAGCACTTCGATCCCGTCCGCTTCACCCAGCTGAACCAGGACTTCCACAGCGTCCTGTTTGAACGCTGCCCGAACCCGCACATCCTTGACCTGGTCCACCGCGGCTGGAACCGGCTGGCCTCTCTGCGGTCCTCCACCTTCCGGTTTGTCCCCGGCCGCGCCCACGATTCCGTGGACGAACACGAGGCGCTGCTCCGGCTCATCGAAACAGGGGCGGACGCAGACGCCATCGAGAAAGCCGCCCGCCTGCACCGTTCCACCACCCTGGACGCCTACCTCGCCCAGGCAGCCCCCGCCGAACACGCCAACCCCGCCGAAACCAACGCGGGGTCACTCAACGCCCGATATTAGGCCTCCGAAGGGCCAAAAGTGACCCCGCGTTGCTCTTAAAGTGACACAGTAAGGATCAAAACAATGTCGTTTACAGCCGAACAGACCACGAAGCATTACGTGCCGCAGGATCTTCCCACCCACATCCAGCACTACATCAACGGCCAGTTCGTCGACTCGGTGGGCGGGGCGACCTTTGACGTTCTGGACCCGGTTTCGAACCAGAACTACGCCACCGCCGCGGCAGGACAGAAGGAGGACATCGACCTCGCTGTCGCCGCGGCCCGTGAGGCGTTCAAGAACGGTCCGTGGCCGAAGATGAAGCCCCGCGAACGGGCCCGCATCCTGAACAGAATCGCCGATGCCGTCGAGGCCCAGGAGGACCGGCTCGCGGAACTGGAGACCTTCGATACCGGTTTGCCGATCACCCAGGCCAAGGGCCAGGCGCTGCGCGCTGCTGAGAATTTCCGGTTCTTCGCGGACCTGATCGTGGCCCAGTTCGACGACGCCATGAAGGTCCCCGGCTCACAGATCAACTACGTGAACCGCAAGCCGATCGGCGTTGCCGGGCTCATCACCCCGTGGAACACCCCGTTCATGCTCGAGTCCTGGAAGCTGGCCCCCGCACTGGCCACCGGCAACACCGTGGTCCTCAAGCCCGCTGAGTTCACGCCGCTGTCCGCTTCGCTGTGGGCCACGATTTTCAAGGACGCCGGCCTGCCGGACGGTGTGTTCAACCTGGTCAACGGGCTCGGCGAGGAAGCCGGCGACGCGCTGGTCAAGCACCCGGACGTTCCGCTGATTTCCTTCACCGGCGAGACCACCACGGGGCAGACCATCTTCCGCAACGCGGCCGCCAACCTCAAGGGCCTGTCTATGGAACTCGGCGGCAAGTCCCCCTGCGTCGTGTTTGCCGACGCCGATCTGGACGCCGCGATCGATTCCGCCCTGTTCGGTGTGTTCTCCCTCAACGGCGAACGCTGCACCGCCGGCTCCCGGATCCTCGTGGAACGTGCCATCTACGACGAGTTCTGCGAGAAGTACGCCGCCCGGGCGAAGAACATCGTGGTCGGCGATCCGCACGACCCTAAAACCCAGGTGGGCGCGCTGGTGCACCCGGAGCACTTCGATAAAGTCGCCTCCTACGTGGAAATCGGCAAGACCGAAGGCCGGCTGCTCGCCGGCGGCGGCCGGCCGGAAGGCCTGCCCGAAGGCAACTACATCGCACCCACCGTGTTTGCCGACGTCGCCCCGGACGCCCGGATCTTCCAGGAGGAGATCTTCGGTCCCGTCGTCGCCATCACCCCGTTCGAGAACGACGACGAGGCGCTGGCCTTGGCGAACAACACCAGGT
>NZ_QAIQ01000642.1 GCF_003061105.1 Arthrobacter sp. HMWF013 | reverse complement strand
CGTCAGCACCGACGGTGTCTCGGAACAGACCCTGTTCAAATCCAGCGCTGAAGGCACCCTCGGCAAGGCACGCCTCGTCGAAGAGCAGTCCGTCGGCGGCACCAGCATCCGGATCGCCGCTCCCGCCGGTGAAACCGGCATCAAGTTCCCCGCGCCCGCCGGCGGCTCCGAGCACAACCTCTTCAACCTCTCGGTCTCACTGCCGCTCTCTCCTGAGGTGACGGAGTCAGTAGTCGCCGTCGATCCCGTCTCCGAACGGGCGCTGCTTGGCGCTGCGGGCGATTTCCTCGCCCCGCTTGAGAAGGCCCCGCCCGCCGACGCCCGGAACGCCGGTGCCATCGGCCGCCACTTTGAGAGCCTCTTCACCAACGGCATCAGCATGGACGAACTTGAGGAAGGCCCTGACTTCCTCGGCGTCAAGCTGAAATACTGGGCGCCGCTGATGACCCAGTACCAGCAGGCGAAGCGCAGCGGGCAGCTCACGGCCGACTCGCAGGCCATTCCCCTGATCGTCCGCTCCGGCACATCACTGGACCTCAAGTACAACGTCAAAATCGAAGAAATCGACGCCGCGGGCAAGGTCGTGAAGGAAGTCGGCACGGCATCGCGCTCCCTGGGCAACGACTACCTGCCTTTCGTCTCCAAGGATCCTTTCGCTCTGTCCTGGCCCGGCTCCACGGATCACTCCGGCCTCCTCGGCAGCGCCGGCAACTTCAACCAGGGCCTCTACACTCCGGCCACCTGGAGCACGGACTTTGCCGCGGCGCCGCAGTACACCGACGGCGAGGCCGCAGCGAACGGGGCAGTCCAGAAGACCGCCGTTCCGGGTGACTGGGTCACCGTCAACCGCCTGCCCGAAAAGGGTGCCAACGGCGCACCGGTGGACCAGACCCAGCGCGAACCCGTGGACGAACGTTCCTACCGGGAAGACCTGGAAACCGGAGAGAAGCTCGCGGCGCCGCTGGCCATGGTCTACGGAACCTTCGACCCCTCCGCCGTCGAGCAGGCAGCAGGAGACGTCAACCGGCTCCCGCTCGGTGGCTACGACCCCACACCGTTGACCCTCACCAAGGACGCCGAGGGCAAGACGGTCACCAGCACTGAACTGAAGCCCTCCCTCAGTGCCACCGGTCTGGCCAGCCAGTCAGCCGGTGCCATCACGGACTACTACGGCCTCGCAGCAGCACGTGGCTACGAAGACAACGCCGCGGTGATCGATGCCGTCCGTGTCCGGGCAAAGGCGCCCGGCAGCTGGAAGGAAGCCCAGCCCGACGTCGAAAAGCTTGCCCGCGAAATCCGTGAAATGGGCCTCGAAGCCACCGTGGTGGCCGGTTCCGCACGCGAAGATGACAGCATCTTCGTCCCGGGCTACTCAAAGGACGGCGCCGGCAAGGAATCCG
>NZ_QAIQ01000641.1:974-2083 GCF_003061105.1 Arthrobacter sp. HMWF013 | reverse complement strand
GACCCCTGACCGAACCTTTCGCTGCCGGGCTATCCCGGAGCCCGCTCCGCAACCCGCGGCGCAATGGCCACCGCGGCGACCGCGATCACCGCCGTCAGCGCGAAGACCCCGGAAAACTGTGCCGCCGTCGTCGTGAACGCCGCAAACACGATCCCGGTTGCGGCGAGCGCCAGCGCGCCGCCCAGCGAATCCGAAATGGACATGGCCGAGCTGTTGAAGCCCTCGTTTTCCTTGCTGGACAGGGCCAGCGTCATGACACTGAGCCGCGGGTAGAGCAGCCCCATGCCGCCCCCGGCGAAGATCCAGCCGGCAATGGCGACAGCGGCGGGCCAGTGGAGCGCCGTTGTCACCAGGGCCAGGAGGATGGCGCCCAGCACCAGCACCGCGCCGGTCCACACAGCCGCGCGGTGAGTCAGTCTGGCGCCCAGGCGGCCCTGGATGGCGGCGGCACCGGCCCAGGCCAGCGCGCCGCCGGTGAGGGTCAGCCCCGCGAACGTCGGCGGGAACGCGTACTCCTCGATCAGCAGGTACGGCAGATACACCTCGGCGCCGAAGAACGCCGCTCCGGCAAGGCCGCGGGTCAGGATCACGCTGGGCAGGCCACGGCGGGCGAGCAGGGTTCCACCGGGCACCAGCGGACGCACCGCCAGGAGGGCAACGACGACGGCGGCCGCGGCGAGGACTGCCGGTGCCGCCGGAAAGAGGGTGACGCCGGCGGAGAGGTTCAGCCCCAGGACCGCCAGCGCTGCGAGTCCGGCCCATCCCAGCCTGCCCACCGCCCACGGCGGGACGTCACCGTCCGGGGACCGGCGGTCCAGGCCGCGGAGCACCGGGACAATCATGACGACGGCGGGAACCACCAGTCCCACCACCCCCAGGAAAACCCAGTGCCAGCTGAGGAGCTGCGCCACGATGCCTGCCGCGAACGGACCCACCAGCGACGGGATCACCCACGCGGCAGAGAAGGCGGCAAAGATCCCCGGGTGGAGGACTGCCGGGTAGACCCGGGCCACCACCACGTAAAGCGCCACCGTCAGCGCGCCGCCGCCGAGCCCCTGCACCAGGCGGCCGGCCACGAGAAGCGGCATGGACACGGCCGTGCCCGCGAT
>NZ_QAIQ01000641.1:0-947 GCF_003061105.1 Arthrobacter sp. HMWF013 | reverse complement strand
GCGGGTCCGCGCCGGTCGGACCAGTTTCCCGCCGCCACCATGCCGATCACCCCTGTGGCCAGCGGCCCGGCGAAGGCCAGCGCGTAGAGGCTGGCGCCGTCGAGCTCGCGGCTGACAACAGGCATGATGGTGGTCACGGCGAGTGACTCGAACGCGGCCAGGAACACCAGGGCGCAGGCGCCGATGGTGACCCAGCGGTACGGCCGCTTCAGGATGTTGGCGGCCGGCTCTGTCACAAGGTGAATGGAATCATGCACGCTACCGGATTGCCAGCGCTTCCTGCACGCTTTGGGCAACAGCGCCGGCGCCGGCCTCGCCCATGACGATCGTGTAGTGGTTGACGTCCGGCACCTCACGGACCCGGAGTGAGGGCAGCTTGAGCGCCCACGCCTCCAGGTAGCCGGGGGCATAGAGGGCTGCAGGTTCATTCAGCAGCCCCCGTGGAGCCCGGAGCACCTGGGCATCTACCGCCAGTTCATCCAGCGCTTTGAGCAGCGATGCGCCCCGGTGCAGCTCGGCCGTGTCCTCGGCCATCGCCTGGTATTTCGTGGCCGGCCGCAGCTCGGGCTCCTCGCCGGTCAGGTCGTAATCCACGTAATCCTCCACGAACGGGGTCCAATCACTGCTGAACGCCGGGTGCTGGCGCCAGAACTGCCGGTACACCTCGCGGCTGGGGAACGTTGAGTTCAGGCGTTCGGCGGCAGGGCCCAGCACCGCAGCCACCACGTCCTCGTCCGGGATCCCGGCCGGAACCTGCAGCGGCAGCCCGCCGTCCACCAGGACCAGCGATCGCACGCGCTCCGGGAAAAGATTCGCCAGGACCAGGGCCGCGAAGGCACCCATGGAATGGCCGACGACGACCACCGGCTCCGTGGTGAAGGCCGCCAGCACCGCGGCCAGGTCCTGGGCGTGGGTGGGCATGCCGTAGGGGGCGGGAAGTCCGTTGC
>NZ_QAIQ01000081.1 GCF_003061105.1 Arthrobacter sp. HMWF013 | reverse complement strand
CTCATAAGCCCCAAGCATAAGGTCGTTCCCCACCGACGCTCTCTCACTTACCGCAGGTTTTTGGCCAACGCTCTCTCACTTACCGCAGGTTTTTGGCCAACGCTCCCTCACCAGCATCCGTGCAGTCCAGTAAAGAACCAGAAACTACAGGCAAGATGGAACCATGTTGGTTCCCTCCCGCCGTCGGCTGCGGATTGAAGTCTGGATTGTGCTGGGCCTGTCCCTGGGGCAGTCCGCCGTCTACTCCGTGGTGCAGCTGCTCGACAAGATGACCCGGGCGCCGCTGGCGGAGGGCACGTCCACGCTGAACCGTTCGCAGAGTGCCCGCGAATATTTCGATCTCACCTACCAGCTGCTGGACATCATCTTTGCCCTGGTGCCTGTGCTTCTGGTCATCTACTTCCTCACCGACCACCGCCAGCCAGGGGCGGAGGAGGGGCCTCGCGGCACGTCGGCCTTCACCAGGCTGGGGTTCAACTTTGCCCGGCCCGGGCGAGACCTGCTGCAGGGCTTCGGACTGGCGGCGCTGATCGGCATTCCGTCCCTGGGGCTTTACGCGGCGGGCCGTGCCCTGGGGATCACCACCGCGATCATCCCCAGCGCCCTCGACGCCTATTGGTGGACCGTTCCGGTGCTGATCCTCTCAGCAGTGCGTCATGCGGTGGTGGAGGAGGTCATCGTGGTGGGCTACCTCCTGAACCGTTTCGGAAAATTCGGCTGGAGTGTTCCGCTCGCCATCTTCACCAGCGCCATGCTGCGCGGCAGCTACCACCTGTACCAGGGTTTCGGGCCGTTCATCGGCAACGCCATCATGGGTGTGATCTTTGCCTGGCTGTACACCAGGACCAAGCGTGTGATGCCGCTGGTTATCGCCCATGCCCTGCTGGACATCGTTGCCTTCGTTGGCTTCAGCCTCTTTGGCAAGGCTGTGGGCCTGGGCTGAACACGGTGCACGGCCCCCTTCGTGCACAGCCCGCTTAACGAGATTCGGCCGCCATCGGTAGGTGACATCCTTGGCACCCGCTGATGGCGGCCGAAGTATTTCCGGTCAGATTATGACTGGTCTCAGATAGTGACCGCGCCGGTGGCGGTCTCGAACGTTACCGACAGGATGCCCGGCGTTCCGTGAGGCGCAACCCATTCAACGGCCACGTCCTCGAGGGGCTTCTCCACGGGTTCGCCCAGCCACTCCGTCACGCGCTCGGCAGAGCCGGCGATGGTCAGGCAGCTCATCTTGACGTTGCTTTCGTAGGCGTTCGAGGGGTGCAGGGCGGGATCGCCCTCCCACTTGAGCATGTAGGGAACCTGCGGGTCCGCGATCAGGCCCAGGATGCCGATCTGCTTCCACACCAGCTCGCGGCCGTCCGGGAACTTGCGGTTTCCGTTCACGGCAGCCCGGCCCAGGCGTTCTTCGAACGGGGCGAGATCGTCCACTTCGACGCACCAGCCCATCCAGCCGCCGCCGGCCTCGGACCGCGCCCGGACGGCCTGCCCGAAGGGAGCCTTGTCTGACGCGGGGTGATTGAGGACCTCCACAACTTCAAGGTACTTGTGGCCGGCCAGGGGAATAATCATGTTCCGTGTACCGAAACGGGGGTGTACTCCGCCCTTCACGGCATCGACGCCCAGGGCAGACGAAATACGTTCGGTGGTGGCAACGAGGCCATCTTGTTCACAGGCGTAAGAGACGTGATCCATGCGCATGACCTCATCTTGGCACTTTGTGATGAGCCTCTCAGCTAAGGGTATCCTTACTTGGTTTTCCGCGGTTTTCAGGGTGAACGCACGCCCCCTTGAACGGCTCCGGCAGATGGCCGGTGACCATGTTCGTCACAATGCTGTCCAGCGCACCGGACCCGTTCCTACACTGAACCGAAAGTGATGAGCGCCAGCACCACGTCAAAGGAGCCGAAAATGTCCCAGGGATGGTCTTTCGAAACACGCCAGATCCACGCAGGTCAGGAGCCTGACACCGCAACTGGTGCGCGTGCGCTGCCGATTTACCAGACGACGTCGTTCGTCTTCCCCAGCGCGGAAAGCGCCGCGAACCGCTTCGCGCTCGCAGAGCTCGCTCCCATTTACACCCGGATCGGCAACCCCACCCAGGACGCCGTGGAGCAGCGGATCGCCAGCCTGGAGGGCGGTTTGGCGGCCCTGCTGCTGAGCTCGGGACAGGCCGCCGAAACCTTTGCCATCCTTAATGTTGCCGAAGCCGGTGACCATATCGTTGCGAGCCCCAGCCTGTACGGCGGCACCTACAACCTGCTGGCGCACACGCTGAAGAAGTTCGGCATCTCGGTCACGTTCGTGGCTGATCCGGACAACCTGGACCACTGGCGGGAGGCTGTCCGGCCGAACACCAAACTGTTCTTCGGCGAGGTGGTGTCCAACCCCCGCCAGGACGTCCTGGACATCGAGGGAATTTCCGCGGTGGCGCATGAGGCCGGTGTCCCGCTGATCGTGGACAACACGCTGTCCACGCCGTACCTGATCCGCCCCATTGAGTGGGGCGCGGACATTGTGGTGCACTCCGCCACCAAATACCTCGGCGGCCACGGCGCAGCAATTGCCGGCGTGATTGTGGACTCGGGCAATTTCGATTTCGGCAAGGACCCGGAGCGGTTCCCGGGCTTCAATACTCCTGACCCCACCTACAACGGCCTGGTCTACGCCCGGGATCTCGGGGCGGACGGTGCCCTGGGCGCGAACCTTTCCTACATCCTGAAGGCCCGCGTCCAGTTGCTCCGGGACCTTGGATCAGCAGTATCCCCCTTCAACGCCTTCCTGATCGCCCAAGGCATCGAGACCCTCAGCCTTCGCGTGGAGCGGCATGTCGCCAACGCCAACACTGTGGCGCAGTGGCTCGAGGCAAGGGACGACGTCGAATCCGTCGCCTACGCGGGGCTGCCCTCGAGCCCCTGGTACGAGCGGGGCCTGAAGTACGGACCCAAGGGGACCGGAGCCGTGGTGGCCTTCACCGTCGCCGGGGGAGCCGAGGCCGGAAAGCGCTTCGTGGACGCCCTTGAACTCCACTCGCACGTGGCCAACATCGGCGATGTGCGTTCCCTGGTGATCCACCCGGCCTCCACCACCCACAGCCAGCTCTCGGCTGAGCAGCAAGCCATTGCCGGGGTCGCCCCGGGGCTGGTCCGGTTGTCCGTGGGCATCGAGCATATCGATGACATCCTCGCCGACCTCGAAGCCGGCTTCCGTGCTGCCAAAAGCGCGGCAGAAGCGGCCCTCGCGGCAGGAGACGCCGGACAGTGAATATCCGCGGAAGTCACAACCTGTCACAGGCTTAGCGTCCGGCACCGGCTATTTCGTACACTCGAAGCAGGTCATGAGTGCCAGTGACAGCCCCGGCTTGCTGGCCGGCAACCCTCCTCCGCGGTGGGGTGCCCCGGGTGAGGACCTGGCCTGCCGGTCAAATGACGGCGGGCAAGCGCGTAGAAAAGGTC
>NZ_QAIQ01000640.1 GCF_003061105.1 Arthrobacter sp. HMWF013 | reverse complement strand
CCCCGCCGGTCCGTCACATTTTCCGGCGGTCACCGCCGGAACTAAACTGTTCAGGTGAATGACCAGCTAGCGCGTCTGAATCGACTTCCCCTCCGGACCAATCTCCGCGGACTGACACCGTACGGTGCCCCGCAACTCGATGTTCCCATCCTGCTGAACGTCAACGAGAACACCCATGGTGTGCCGGCCGACGTACGGGCCGCCATCAGCGCAGCTGTGACGGAGGCTGCGGCAGGACTCAACCGCTACCCGGACCGGGAGTTCACCGAGCTCCGCCAAGCACTGGCCGAGTACCTCGGCCATGGCCTGGACGCCACCAACATCTGGGCTGCCAACGGCTCCAATGAGGTCCTCCAGCAGATCCTCCAGGCTTTCGGCGGTCCGGGCCGCACGGCCCTGGGATTCCCGCCCACGTATTCCATGTACCCCCTCCTCGCCAGCGGCACCGACACCGGATACATCACCGGGCAGCGGTCAGGGGACTACGGGCTGAGTGCAGAATCCGCAGCGCTGCAGGTCAAGGAGCTGCAGCCGAACATCGTTTTCCTGTGCTCGCCGAACAACCCCACCGGCACCGGTCTGGGCCTGGACGTTGTCGAGGCCGTCTACGAAGCGGGCGAAGCCAGCCAGACCATCGTGATCGTGGACGAGGCCTACCACGAGTTCGCCCACGACGGTACGCCCAGTGCCCTGACGCTGCTGCCTGGCAGGGAGCGGCTCATTGTTTCCCGCACCATGAGCAAGGCCTTTGCCCTCGCAGGTGCGCGGCTTGGCTACATGGCCGCGGCTCCCGAAGTGACGGATGCCCTCCGCCTGGTCCGGTTGCCGTACCATCTCTCGGCCATCACCCAGGCGACCGGCCTCGCAGCGCTCCGTCACCGGGTTGCCCTGATGGCCGATGTCCAGGACATCAAGGAACAGCGGGACCGAATCGTGACGGAACTGACCCGGATGGGCCTCAAGCCGGCCGCCTCGGATTCGAACTATGTATTCTTCGGCGGCCTGGAAAATCCGCACGAGGTCTGGCAGCAGCTCCTGGACGCAGGCGTGCTGGTCCGGGACGTCGGGATCCCCGGCCATCTGCGGGTCACGGCGGGAACTGAGACGGAGACCACAGCGTTCCTGACCTCGCTGAAAGCCATCCTGGCCAGCCAGGCCAGGCTGCCCGCCTAAACTTGGAGTACCGGCGCCTTACGGTGCCGCACCACTGACTTCGCCAAAAAGGACATATGACCATGACTTCCACCGGATCGAACGCTGCCGATCGGACCGCGCGCATGGAACGCGCCACCAGTGAATCGTCAGTGCTCGTGGAGATCAACCTTGACGGCACGGGTGTCTCAGACATCGACACGTCTGTCCCGTTCTACGACCACATGCTGACGGCGCTGTGCAAGCACTCGCTCATCGACATGACGGTCAAGGCCACCGGTGACATCCACATCGACGTCCACCACACCGTGGAGGACGTCGCCATCACGTTCGGTGAAGTCCTGCGCACAGCCCTGGGCAACAAAGCCGGGATCCGCAGGTTCGGGGAAGCCACAGTTCCCCTGGACGAGGCACTGGCCCACGCCGTGGTTGATGTCTCCGGCCGCCCATACCTGGTCCACGGGGGCGAGCCTGCCGGGCAGGAATACCACCTGATCGGCGGCCACTTCACAGGGTCGCTCACCCGCCACGTCTTCGAGGCCATCACCTTGCACGCCGGCATCTGCCTGCACATGAACGTCATCGCCGGGCGGGATCCCCACCACATCGTCGAGGCCCAGTTCAAGGCTTTCGCGCGCGCCCTGCGCGCCGCCGTCGAGCCCGATCCCCGCGTGGAGGGAATTCCGTCCACCAAGGGTGCCCTGTGAGTGGCCAGATCCTCCGGGACGGCGCCGTGATCGATCCTGCTGCCGGTAAGAAGCCCGTCTCGCCTGAAGGCAAGCCCACCGTCACGGTGCTCGACTACGGATCCGGCAACGTCCGTTCCGCCGTGCGTGCGCTGGAGCGGGCCGGCGCCGAAGTTCTCCTCAGTTCCAAACCCGAGGACGTCCTGAACGCTGACGGGCTCGTCGTTCCCGGCGTGGGAGCCTTCGAAACCGTCATGCGCGAACTCAAGGCAGTGGACGGCATCCGGCTGATCGGCAGGCGCGTGGCCGGCGGCCGCCCCGTCCTGGCGATCTGCGTCGGCCTGCAGGTGCTGTTTGAGGCCGGCGTGGAACACGGGACCGAAGCTGAGGGCATGGGGGAGTGGCCCGGCAAGGTGGAACTGCTTCCCGCCGACGTTGTGCCGCACATGGGCTGGAACACCGTGGACGTCCCGCAGGGGTCCAAGCTGTTCGCCGGCGTGGAGCATGAACGCTTCTACTTCGTACATTCCTACGGCGTCCAGGAATGGGACTTCGACGTTATCCAGCCAAGGATGACCGCGCCGCAGGTGACCTGGTCAGAGCATGGTGCCCGTTTCATCGCCGCGGTGGAGAACGGGCCGCTCTGCGCCACCCAGTTCCACCCCGAAAAATCCGGGG
>NZ_QAIQ01000639.1:191-5412 GCF_003061105.1 Arthrobacter sp. HMWF013 | reverse complement strand
CTCTTTGCGTCACCGGGCCGGGTGGCATTCAAGGCGCCGAGCTCCCGAAGGAGCGTCACGCCGTCGTTGATTGCCCGCGAGTCCGGCGGTTCAACGAACGGGAAGTTCTCCACGTCCTTCGGGCCGCGGGCCACCCCCATGGCCGTCATCTGCAGGATGACGGCAGCCAGGTTGGTGCGCAGGATCTCGGGGTCGGTGAACGGGGGACGGGACTCGAAGTCCTCTTCGGAGTAGAGGCGGATGGCGATGCCGTCCGACACGCGGCCGCAGCGGCCCGAGCGCTGGTTCGCGGAGGCCTGCGAAACGCGCTCGATCGGAAGGCGCTGCACCTTGGTGCGGTGCGAGTAGCGCGAGATGCGGGCGGTGCCGGTGTCGATGACGTACTTGATGCCAGGGACGGTCAGTGACGTCTCAGCCACGTTGGTGGCCAGCACGATCCGGCGTTTGTTGCCCGGGTGGAAGACCTTGTGCTGTTCCTGCAGGCTGAGCCTGGCAAAGAGCGGCAGGACTTCGGTGCCTGCGAGCCGGCGGTTGGACTGGATCCTCGCGTTGAGCGCGTCAGCGGCGTCGCGGATCTCGCGCTCGCCGGAGAAGAAGATGAGGATGTCGCCCGGCGCCTCGGCGGCGAGTTCGTCGACGGCGTCGCACACGGCGTCCAGGGGATCGCGGTCCTCCTCGAGTTCGTCGTCGGAGGCTGCGTCGTCGTCGCCCGCTGCCCCGCCGGCTGGCTGCGACAGCGGCCGGTACCGGATTTCCACCGGGAAGGTCCGGCCCGAGACCTCAATGATGGGGGAGGGGTCCTCGTCCGTGCCGAAGTGCTTGGCGAAACGCTGCGGATCGATGGTGGCCGAGGTGATGATGATCTTCAGGTCCGGCCGCTGCGGCAGGATGCGTTTGAGGTAGCCCAGGATGAAGTCGATGTTGAGGCTTCGTTCGTGGGCCTCATCGATGATGATCGCGTTGTACTTGCGGAGCAGTTTGTCGCGCTGGATCTCCGCCAGCAGGATGCCGTCCGTCATCAGCTTGACCTTGGTGGAGCGGCTGACCTCGCCGGTGAACCGCACCTGGAAGCCGACCTCTTGGCCGATCTCCACGCCCAGTTCCTCGGCGATGCGTTCGGCCACAGTGCGGGCCGCGAGACGGCGTGGCTGGGTGTGCCCGATCAGGCCGTCATCGCCGAGGCCAAGCTCGAGGCACATCTTGGGGATCTGGGTGGTCTTGCCGGAGCCCGTTTCGCCGGCGATGATGGTCACCTGGTTGGCGGCGATGGCAGCCATCAGGTCCTCGCGGCGCTCGGAAACGGGCAGCTCAGCAGGATAGGAGATATGAAATGTCATGGCTGCTGCCAGTCTACTGGGGTGGCGCTTGTTTCCCGCCCTCGCCCTGCTTCTCCGGTTGACCGGAGCACCGTCGGCCAGTCGTTTACCTTGCAGTCCAGTGGTTCAGAAGCACGAGCAAGGGACCCGGCTCTTGTGAGCCGGGTCCCTGCTGCTGGCGAGATGAAGGTGGGTTTGGGGCTGGCTACGGGTCAGAAGACCCGGAGGGTGTGGCTGGTGCTGGGCAGGTCCAGGGCGGACCAGGCCTGGTGGGAGGCGACAGGAGGATTGTGTCCGAGGCCGTCGCGCAGGAGTGCTGAGACTGTGGCTGCCAGGACCAGGAGGAGCAGTACAACGAGGATGATTCCGAAGATTTCCATGACTCAATCGTGCTCCGCCGACCCCCTCCAAAACAGTGGCAGAAATGACCAAAAAGAGTAAATTTCTGCCATAATGGAAGCATGCTTAAGACAGTAGCTGTGATTGTTGTTCCCAACTTTGCAGTCTTCGAGTTCGGCACCGCCTGCGAGGTGTTCGGCCTCGACAGATCAGACCGCGGCAGTGGTGTTCCAGCTTTCGACTTCCGTGTCTGCACCGCTGAGCCTGGGGATGTGCCGATGAAATCCGGCCTCTCCATGCACGTCAGCCTGGGCCTTGAAGCCACCCGCGATGCCGACCTCGTGATCATGGCACCCTACGGGCATGACCAGGATGTTCCCGAATCCGTGATGGACGCACTGCGCGCCGCTGACGCCCGCGGAGCATGGGTGATGTCCATCTGCTCCGGAGCTTTCGCACTGGCCCGCGCCGGCATTCTGAACGCCAGGCGATGCACCACGCACTGGCGCTACTCCCAGGAGCTTGCCAGCCGGTACCCCGAAGTGCAGATGGACGAAAACGTGCTGTACGTCCAGGACGGCAACCTGATCACGAGTGCCGGGACCGCTGCCGGGATTGATGCCTGCCTCCACCTGGTGAGGATCGAGCTGGGGGCGCACGTTGCCGCCGCCATAGCCCGTGACATGGTGGTTCCGCCACACCGCGACGGCGGCCAGGCGCAGTTCATCGACCGGCCAATGCCCACCTGCGGATCGGCTCCCATGGAGGCGTTGCTGCGGTGGATGGTGCAGAACCTTGACCGCGAACACACCGTTAGTGAACTGGCCTCCAGGGTGCACATGTCAGACCGGACCTTTGCCCGCCGCTTCCGGTCCGAAACCGGGGCGACGCCAGCGGCTTGGCTGAACTCCCAGCGGGTGCTCAGGGCGCAGGAGCTGTTGGAATCCACCGACCTCAACATCGATGAGGTTGCCCGGGAATCCGGCTTCGGGCATCCCGTCTTGCTGCGCCACCACTTCGCCAAGGTCCTGGACACCAGTCCGCAGTCCTACCGCCGTGCGTTCCGCGGTCAGCTCACCGCTGTGGGCTGACCCCTGGCGGACCGTCTGGGCTCTGGCTCTTACGGGCCAGTGCATGGCAGCAGGGTTGGCTTTTACAGGCGTGTTTGCCCGGCTCCGTGCGGGGAGTCTTCGGCAGCCTGGCGCGCGCTGTCCACCAGGACCCGCCAAGGGCCGGTGACGGCCTGCTCCGGCAGGGCGGCGCGGCGCTGACCTGCCCTGATGGAATAGATGAACCGGTCCGGCTGCGGGGAGGCGGTTTCAGCCGACGCCGCCCGGATTGTCCTGGGCACGGCATCCCAGGGGCAAGCTTCGACGATCGGCTGCCACTGGCTTTTTGCGCTCTCCGTCACGGCGTTCACTGTCCACACCCGTGTCAGCGCGGCGAGGCCGCCGGTGCGCTCCACACTGATTTTCATGGCCTGGTTCCTGGTCTTCCTGCAGCTTGGCCGCCGCTGGGCTGACGGCCAAGCGCTGGTTAGAGCTTTACCTTCACAGTTTCCCACGCCTTCCGGACTGCGTCATGCTCTGCGGAACCTGAACCATAGAGATCGACGGCGGACTCCGCCGTCGCTTTGGCGAACACCCGGAAGGTGGCGGTCGCAGGGAGCGATCCACCCGTGAGGGTGTCGTACCAAATCCGCCCGGGAGCCTCCCACGCGTTGCCGCCCAGCGATTCAGCAGTAAGGTAGAAAGCCCGGTTGGGGATGCCGGAGTTGATATGGACACCGCCGTTGTCCGCGCTGGTCCGCACGTACGAGTCCATCGAGTCGGGCTGGGGATCCTTGCCCAGCACGTCGTCGTCGTAGGCGGTGCCGGGCGCCTTGAGCGAACGGAGGGCCTTGCCTTCCACCTGAGGCGTGAAGAGTCCCTCGCCGACGAGCCAGCTTGCCTCGGCAGTAGTCTGGTTCTTCACGTACTGCTCTACGAGCGCCCCGAACACGTCCGACATCGATTCGTTGATTGCCCCTGCCTGGTTCCGGTACGCGAGGCCCGCGGAATACTGGGTGACGCCGTGTGCCAACTCGTGGCCGATGACGCTGAGCGAACGGGTGAAGCGCTGGAAAATTTCGCCATCACCGTCCCCGAACACCATCTGCCGGCCGTCCCAGAAGGCGTTGTCATAAAGCTTGCCGAAATGCACCGTGGCATCGAGCGGGAGACCCCCGCCGTCGATGGAATTCCGGCCGAAGACGTCGGCGTACAGACGGTGGGTGTGGCCGAGACCGTCATAGGCTTCGTCTGCGGAGACGTCGCCGGTAGCCGGGTCACCTTCCTTCCGCAACAGTTTGCCGGGCAGAATCTCTGATTCGGCGGCGTCGAAAACGCTTCGGTTAGGCGGGCCGGGTTTCACGTCGCGCAGTCCCTGCGGAACCGCCGGCGCGGGCTGGGTCCTGGCGGACAGGACCGACCTCACATGGCTCAGCGCTTCCTTTGCCGCGCGGGCGGCGGCAGAGAACTGCGGTGCGTCCTGACGGGCCAAACGCCGCAGCAGGTACGGCGGAATGATGGAACAAAATGTGGCTGAAGTGTGCATGGCCTACCCCCTGAAGTTGGTATCAACAGCCTATGAGGGGCCACCGACAATCCAGGGCAGGCCCCCGCGGTGGGTCGATCTCCCGCCCGCTGGCGTTGGCTTCACAAGGCGTTCGACGCCATGGAAGGGGACTCGTCGACGCAGCTGGAATGGGACTGTACGACGGCGGCGCGTTGCCACAGTTGGGCTGCCTCGTGTTCCACCGGATGATGCCATTCGTCGCCAACAGCGTGTTCGCCTCTCGCCTGAAGTGTGCGGTTGCGGCCGGGCGGACTGAGCTCGAGAACCCCGTCCCCTTAAATGTCGGTGCCCCCTGAGAAGGTAGAGGCATGGGAAGAGCAGCGGCAATAAAGGCGGCGGAGGCGGCTTGTGCCTCAGCGGCCGAGCTCCTGGCTGCTGTAAAGGGCGGCACTGACTCTGACGAATTGACTGGCTTAAGTGCTGGTGATCCGTTGCGCCGGGAGGCCGACGGATGGCTGGACACGCTGGCCCTGACTACTCGGATCAATGCGCAGGTCGCCGCCGTCACCGTCCACGCAGCCGCCGGCTACGCGGACACGGCCCAGGCTCTCGCGGCTCCTGATATATCTGACCGGGCCCACGAGATGGCAGTCGTGGCGGAGGTCGCCTGTGCCCTGACGGTCGGTGAGCGGACCGCCGGGGCCCTGCTGGCCGAATCCCACACTTTGATCACTGATTTGCCGTTGACCCTGTCCGCGCTGCAGGCGGGGGTGATCTCGTGGCAGCATGCACGGGTGATGGTGGACGAGACCACCAACCTTGACCCGGCCGCCGCGGGGGCGTTGGAGGGGCACTTCCTGGATCCTGACGCGCCCAACCCTCATCGTGGCGGCCCGGTCGGGGATCTTGTCGCGTCCCGGTTCCGGCATAAGACCCGGATCTGGCGGGAACGGCACCACCCGGTCAGCATCGAAAAGCGGCATGGCCGGTCTGTGGCGGACCGGCGGCTG
>NZ_QAIQ01000639.1:0-181 GCF_003061105.1 Arthrobacter sp. HMWF013 | reverse complement strand
ATGTCCGGTCTGTGGCGGACCGTCGGCTCGAATACCGCCCGGACCGGGACAGCATGGCCTGGCTCTCGGCGTACCTGCCCGCTGACCAGGCCGCCGGGATCTGGAACCGCACCACGGCCGCGGCCCGGGCGTTGCAGGGCCCGGACGAGGACCGGACCATGACCCAGATGCGTGCCGACAT
>NZ_QAIQ01000638.1:16012-16551 GCF_003061105.1 Arthrobacter sp. HMWF013 | reverse complement strand
GCGCAGGCTGTCCACGGCTTCGTTGATCTCCCCTGTGTTCAGGGTTGGACCCGCCGAAGCGAGCCGGGCCGCAGTGGATGCCGCGAGGTCCCAGTTGATCAGGGCCTGGGCGGGACTGGATGTTGCCGGTGCTGACGAATCACGTGCAGTGGACTCCATGCTTCCCATCAGATCACAGCGCGAGGCGGAACGCCCTTAAGTTCGCTGACCGGCGAACACGTTCACGGGCCCGCGTTCAGTGGCGCGGGTCTGCCGGGGGCGCCGTTGTCGGGGCCGGTCCACAGGCGCCGGTTCACAGGCGCCGGTCCACAGGTGCCGCACAGGAAGCCAACAGCGCCGTGCTAAATGGCCCGGCCACAGTAGTAACAACAGCCCATACAACTCCAGCCCCGCCCACAGGAGAACACCATGATCCCGTACCGTCCCATTGCTCCCCTGACCGTTGGGCCCCGCAGCGGCTGGCGGTCGGTGCTGGCCGCCGTCGTAATGGCTGCCGTACTCGGCACCACCGCAACGTCTGCCGTCGCAGCCCAAGGCAC
>NZ_QAIQ01000638.1:0-15999 GCF_003061105.1 Arthrobacter sp. HMWF013 | reverse complement strand
CCCGCCGCTGATCCGCACGGTTCCGCCGGCACCTAAAGCACCCTGAATCCCCGCGCGCCGGATCCCTACCGGCAGCCGCAGGCCGCGAGCGCCGTGGCCGCACGGTCCAGGGCGTCCCGGTTTCCGGCCGCTCCCGGCGTCAGCCCGTTGCCGATAAAGGAGAAGACCAGGAGCCGGCCGTCGGCGTCCACCACATAGCCGCTCAGTGCGATCACCGAGTTCAGCGTGCCGGTTTTGGCCCGTACCAGCCCGGCGCCGCGGACCGTGGCATCATTCCCGTAGCGGGCGTCCAGGGTTCCGGTCACGCCGGCCACCGGGAATCCGTCCAGCGCCTCGCGCAGCCTGGTGTCGGGACCGGTGGTGATGGCCCTGACCACCTCGGCGAACTGCCGGGCGGAGACCTGGTTGCCCAGCGCCAGCCCGGACACGTCGGCCAGATTCAGGGTGTCCGTGGGGATGCCCGCGTCCGCCAGTTGCGTACGGACCGCAGCGGTGGCGCCTTCATTGCTGGCAGGACCGCCGGAAGCGGCCGAGGCCATCCTGCCCAGCACCTCCGCCAGGTAGTTGTCCGAGGACTGCAGCATCAGGTCCACCTGCTCGCCCACAGTGGCGGACCGGACCTCTGCCAGGACCGCCGGTTCCGCTCCCGCAGCCACTTCCCCGGCTCCGGAAGGTGAGTAACGCCCGACGCCGGCGGCCACCGTGAACCCCGCAGCGGAACCCGCCGCTTTGAGCTGCGCGGCGAACGCCTCCCCTGCCGTCACGGCAGAATCCTGCGGCCGGGGGCCGGTGGTGACGGCAGGATCGAACCGTGCCGAGTTCAACGCGAGGGGAAACAGCGGCGCCACTTCGCCTGCCGCAACGTCACCCTGCTCCCACGCCGGATTCAGGTTTGGGCCGGTGAACAGCGAATCGTCCACCAGGACCGTTACCCCGCCGGCTGCTCCCTGATCCTTGAGCACGGCCACCGTGGCCGCGGCCAGCGAGGCGAGCCCGGCGTGGCCCATCACCTGGTCCGGCGCTGATTCGCCGGCTCCGAGGAGGACATCGCCGCCACCGGCCAATGTCACCTGGTCCGGGCCGGGGCCCGCCAGGACCTTGGTGCTGAACCGGTGTTCGGGCCCGATGGCCCGCAGGGCGGCCACGGCGGTGAGCAGCTTCATGTTGGAGGCGGGGATCCGGTTCTCCGAGCCCCCGCGGTCGTAGAGGACCTGGCCCGTCAACGCGTCCTGGACCATCCCCGTGAAGGTGCCGCCGCCGTCGGGCTCTAAGTGGGAGTCCAGCTGCGCAGTCACGGCAGCCGGCAGCGGAACCGGCGCTGAATCCTGCAGCGGCTCCAGGCCCTGGCCGGCAGAAAGCGTTGTGGGGGCCTGCTGCCAGGCCGGTACTTGGGGCGCGGTGACCGGAGGCGGCCCGATGAAGGCGGGGGCGATCAGCCAGCCCGCGGGCAGGGCCACCATCACGATCAAAGCCAGCAGCAGCGCAGTGGGCCAGGCCTTAAGTATCCGGTGCAGCACACGCCGGAACGGGTCCTTGCTCCCGCCCGGGGCCGATGTTTGGTTCATGCTGGTGCTGGTCCTCAAGTCCTGAAATTTCCCCGCCAGTTCCTGAAACCCGGGCCTCTCGCTATATCCTCAATAATAGTCGGCGGCACCGACACTCCTTTTGCGGTTCGTCTTCTGTGCCGCGAACCCCTGCAATTGCCGAGGAGCATTCCATGAAGCATGACGTGACAATCGAGATCCCCAAGGGATCCCGCGTCAAGTACGAAGTTGACCACGAGACCGGCCGCGTCCGCCTGGACCGCGTCCTCTTCACCTCCATGCAGTACCCCACGCACTACGGGTTCTTCGAGAACACCCTGGGCGAAGACGGCGACCCGCTGGATGCACTGGTGCTCCTGCAGGACTTCGATCTGCACCCCGGCGTCATCGTCGAATCCCGCCCCATCGGCGTTTTCAACATGACCGACGACGGCGGCGGAGATGCCAAGGTCCTGTGCGTTCCTGTTGACGCCCGCTTCGACCACATCCAGGAAGTCAGCGACGTCAGCGAATTCCTGATCAAGGAAATCGAGCACTTCTTCACCCGTTACAAGGACCTGGAGCCGGGCAAGTGGGTCAAGGCCGAGGGCTGGGGCGACCGCGCCGCCGCCGAAGCCGAGCTGGAAGCCTCCATCAAGCGTTACGTGCCGGTAGCTCACTAGTCCCCACCGACTATCCTCACCGCTTAAAGCAACGCGGGGTCACTTCCCGCCCGATTCCCACCCGGAATCGGGCCGGAAGTGACCCCGCGTTGTGGTTTAACAGGCCGGTGGTTTCTGTGGAATCGTTGCCCTGTGAGTTCCGAACCTTCGTCTAAGCCTCCGTTGTCTGATCCTCCGTTGTTCAATCCTCCATGCGGTCCGGTCACCGGCTGGCGGGACGGTGAAGTGCTGCGCGCCACCGGGATCCCCTATGCCACCGCGGGCCGCTTTCAGCCCCCGGTCGCTGCGCCGGACCGGGCTTCCGATTTCGCCGCCACAACGCTGGCGCCCGCCTGCCCGCAGGGTCCCGTTCCTTTCCTGGATGACATCCTGGGCACCTTTTACGGGGAACTCCCCGGCAGCGAAGACTGTCAGAACCTCTCAATCACCATCCCCTCAGGTCTCGACGACGACGAGCGGATGCCGGTGATGGTGTGGCTGCACGGCGGCTCGTACACATCAGGCTCCGGCGATCTGGCGATTTTCGACCCGAAGACCCTTGTTGCCGAAAACCGCGTCATTGTGGTGTCCGTGACATACCGCCTCGGCCTGTTCGGGTATCTGGCCACCGGTACCGGCCGGCCTGCAAACCTCGGCCTGCTGGACCAGCTCGAGGCGTTCCGCTGGGTGCAGCGGAACATCGGCGCATTCGGCGGCGACCCGGGGTGCGTCACGGCGTTCGGGCAGTCCGCCGGGGGCGATTCGGTCGCGCACCTGATGGCAGCTCCGGAAGCGCCGTCCTTGTTCCAGCGGGCCATCATCCAGAGTGCGCCGCTGGGAATCACCCGGGGCCGGCACAGGATGAGCACTGCCATGGGCATCGCGGCGGAAGCGGTCACCGAGGACACTCCGATGCTGGACGTTGTGGAGATTGAAGGCCACGTCTCGCAGGTGGCCAGGAAGTACGGGCTGATGGCTGCCATGCCGTTCGGCACCCAGTACGGCCACGCCCCGCTGCCGCCGGAAGACGAGATTGAAGCCGCCTGGAACACGACGGCCCCGGCCATCGACGTGCTGATCGGCCACACCTCCGATGAGGCCCGGCTGTTCCTGCCCCGGAACCCGGTTGTGGGGCGGCTGGCCAAGGTCCCCCTCCTGGGCGGCGCCGCGGTGAAGGCCATCAACTGGGCGATCACGGAAGCGGTCTACGGCAGGTCGGCCCGCCGGTTTGCCCGCCGGCACGCCCGCGCGGGCGGCAAGGCGTACAGCTACGTGCTCTCCTGGGGAGCCCCGGGTAACTTCTACCGGGCCGCGCACACCGTTGATCTCCCGCTGCTCTTCGGCAACCGGAAGACCTGGGAAGCGGCGGGCCTGCTTGCCGGCGCCTCGTGGGACGAGACCAACGCCGTGGGCCGTGAGGTCCGCCGGCTCTGGGCTTCGTTTGCCCGCGGCGATGGCCTCGGTGAAACGGGTGAAATCCCGGGCGCATTGAAATACACTTCAGAGCCGCAGCCGGCCCCGCGGCGTCAGCGTCGCGTGGTGGCGGCTGTGCTGCGGATGGCCTCCACCAGAATGTCCTGGCGCTGGAAGTAGGCATTGTGGCCGGCGTCCTCCACAATCAGGAGGCGGGCCCCGGGCACCGTCGCGGCAACGTGCTCAGCTCCCCGGCGGATGCGCGGCCTTTCCCCGGCCCCAATCAGCACCGCCAGCGGGCTGGTGATGGATTCCAGTCCCTGCTGGAACCATTCGACGTCCTGCGGGTCAGCGCTGAGGAACTCCCCTTGGCTTTGTTCAAGGCTGCGCGGGTGGCGGGCCGCTTCAATGGCGGTGGCAGTTGATCGAACCCTGACGTAGCGGGCAAAGTCCTTGGGGTTCTCGGCGATCCAGCGCTCCGTGAACGAGTTTCCTACACCCAGCCAGATACGTTCGTCGTCGTCCAGCGAGCTGAACACCTCGAACTTTTCCGGCGGGCCCGGTTGTCCGGGAGGTGGGACAACCAGCGGCCAGCCCATCCCGCACACTACAAGGGCAGGGGCGGCGCCGGGGTGGCGGACGGCCCACCGAAGCGCGGTCATTCCGCCCATGGATTGCCCCACAATGATCGCGTTCTGCAGGCCCAGGGAGTCGATGAAATGCTCAAGCTCTGCGACCCGGTCAACCAGCGGTCCCTGCCGCGGGGAGTTCGAGGACCAGCCGTGGTCGTAGGTATCGTATGCCAGCACCCGGAAGGTCCGCTCGAGTTCACGGATTATCGGTTCCCAGCATGCCGCCGAAGATGCGTGGCCGTGCAGCAGCACCACCGGTTGGCCGCGGCCTGAGTCCGTGTAGTGAATATCGTTGCCGAGCACATCAAGCCATGGCATGCAGGTGATCCTTTCGGGCCCGTAAGCCGGCAGCCGGCCCACCAGGAACAGCCTTGCAGAATCAGGGCTGGGCGTCACCTGATGTCCAGTACGTTACCAAGGCGCCGGCGGTAAAGTCTGGTGACGTGAAGACGCTCGGGGTGGATCTGGCCGCAGCCACGAAGAAGACGGCCGTGGCCGTGCTGGAATGGGACGCCGGCGCGGCCCGCCTGGAGCATCTGGCCCTGGACGTGGGTGACACGGAGATTGTGGAGCTGTTCGGAAGCAGCTCCATGACCGGCATCGACTGCCCGGTGGGGTGGCCGGATGCGTTCCTGCCGTTCCTTGCCGGGCACCTGAACTTTGACGCCCTGCCGGTCCTGGACCATGACGGGATCGAGGGCCGCCGCCTCCTGGCCTACCGCGACACCGACCGGTTCGTCACCGGCCTCACCGGGCTGATCCCGCTCAGCGTCTCTGCAGACCGGCTCGCCCACCCGGCCATGAGGTGCGCGGTGATCCAGGCCAAGATCGCGGCTGGGTACGGGCCGCAGGCGAGGGACGGATCCGGGCGGCTGGCCGAGGTCTATCCCGCTGCGTCTTTGAAAACCTGGGGCCTTCTGGCTCGTGGGTACAAGGGCGGCCGTGCACCCGAGGCGGAACGGCTGGGCGTTCTCCTGGACCATTTGGCTGCGGCGGCGCCGTGGCTGGACCTGGCCGGTCACGAGGACCGGCTGGCCGCCTCCGATGACCTTTTTGATGCGGTGATCGCCTCGCTGACCGCCCGCGCCGTCAGTCTGGGCCAGACACTCCGTCCGCCGGAGCCTTACGCCGCCGCGGCCCTGACCGAGGGCTGGATCCACGTGCCGTCGGGCGGGCTCGCCAGCCTTGGGTGATACCGGTTCCACAGGAGCAACGCGGGGTCACTTTTGGTCCAATAAACCCTGATTTTCGGGCGAAAAGTGACCCCGCGTTGCTTTGGCTCAGGGTGTCAGCGTCCAGTTGCGGATTTCCTCCGGGTCCTCGCCGTGGGTGCGGGTGTGTTCCCGGGCCTGCATCCGCCTGTCCTGAAGCGTCTGCCGCAGCATGGAGTGCTTTTCCGCCAGGCCCGGCACCCGGTCAATGGCATCGATGGCCAGCTGGAAACGGTCGATCCCGTTGAGCATCGCCATGTCGAACGGCGTGGTGGTGGTGCCCTCTTCCTTGTATCCCCGGACGTGGAGGCCCTCCTGGTTGGTCCGGCGGTACGCGAGGCGGTGGATCAGGGCCGGGTAGCCGTGGTAGGCGAAAATGATCGGCTTGTCCGGAGTGAAAATACCGTCAAAGTCCGACGCCGGGAGGCCGTGCGGGTGCTCACTCACGTCCTGCAGCCGCATCAGATCCACCACGTTGACCACCCGGACTTTCAGCTCCGGGGCGCCCTGCCTGAGCAGTTCAGCCGCTGCGACGGTCTCCACGGTGGGCACGTCGCCGGCGCAGGCGAGCACAACATCGGGCTCCTCCCCTGCCACTTCGGACCCGGCGAACCCCCAGATCCCCAGTCCGCGGCGGCAGTGGTTTTCGGCGTCGGTCGGCCCCAGCCACGTCGGTGAGGGCTGCTTGCCGCTGACCACGATGTTCACGTAATCCGTGGACGCCAGGCAGTGCTCCATCACGGAGAGCAACGTGTTCACGTCCGGCGGCAGGTAGACCCTGATGACCTCGGCCTTTTTATTCACCGCGTGGTCGATGAAGCCCGGGTCCTGGTGCGAGAAGCCGTTGTGGTCCTGCTGCCAGACGTGGGAGGACAACAGGTAGTTCAGCGATGCCACGGGCTGGCGCCAGGGCAGCTGGCTGTGGACTTTGAGCCACTTGGCGTGCTGGTTGAACATGGAATCGACGATGTGGATGAAGGCTTCGTAACAGCTGAACACGCCGTGCCGTCCGGTCAGGAGGTAGCCCTCCAGCCAGCCCTGGCACAGGTGCTCACTGAGCACCTCCATCACCCGGCCGGACCGCGCGAGGTGTTCGTCGACGTCGTCAATCCGGTACTGCCACACCTTGTCGGTGACCTCGTAAACGCTCTGGAGCCGGTTGGATGCTGTCTCGTCCGGCCCGAACAGCCGGAACGTTTCCGGGTTCAGCGAGATGACGTCCCGCATCCACGAGCCCAGCGTGATCATGGGGCTGATCCGTTCGGTCCCTGATGCGGGGACGTCGACGGCGTGGTCGGCGTACGCGGGGAGCTTCAGGGGCCTGCGCAGCAGCCCGCCGTTGGCGTGGGGCGTGGCACTCATCCGCAGGTGCCCGGCAGGCGCATTCGCCGCAACATCGGGCATGAGCCGCCCGTCGCCGTCGAACAGTTCGTCGGGGCCGTATGATTTCAGCCATTCCTCCAGCTGTTTCAGGTGCCCGCCGTTGGTGCGGACCTCGGAAAGCGGGACCTGATGGCTGCGCCAGGTGCCTTCCACCTGCAGTCCGTCCACCACCCGCGGACCGGTCCAGCCTTTCGGCGAGCGCAGGACAATCATGGGCCACCGCGGAGCGGCATCGCTGCCTGGAGTGCCGCCGTCGGGAGCATCGCCCTCTGTCCCGCCGTGACCGTTGCGTCGCGCATCCTGGATGGCCCGGATGCCGGCCAGGGATGACTCGAGCGCGTCCGCGAAGTCCCGGTGCGCCTGGGCCGTGCTGTCCGGGTCCTTGACCGTCACGAAATACGGTTCGTGGCCGTAGCCGCGCAGCAGCTGCTCCAACTGATCTTCCGGCATGCGCGCCAGGATGGTGGGGTTGGCTATCTTGTATCCGTTGAGGTGCAGGATGGGCAGCACAGCGCCGTCCGCCACCGGATCCAGGAAGTTATGGGAGTGCCAGCTCGCCGCCAGCGGACCGGTCTCCGCCTCTCCGTCCCCGATGACGACGGCGGTGATCAGCTCGGGGTTGTCGAATACGGACCCGTACGCATGGGCCAGCGAGTACCCCAGTTCGCCGCCCTCGCTGATGGACCCGGGCGTCTCGGGTGCCGCGTGGCTGGGAATGCCGCCGGGGTAGGAGAACTGGCGGAACAGTTCGGCCATGCCCTCTCCGTCATTCCCCACCTGGCCGTAGATCTCGGAGTAGGTGCCCTCGAGCCAGGCGTTGGCCACCACGGCGGGGCCGCCATGGCCGGGGCCCGCGACGAAAAGCATCTCCTGGGAGTCACGCCGGATCACCCGGTTCAGGTGGCCGTAGACGAAGTTCAGTCCAGGCGTTGTCCCCCAGTGACCGAGAAGCCTGGACTTGGTGTCCCCCGCGCTCAGCGGCTCGCGCAGGAGCGGATTGGAGCGGAGGTAGATCTGTCCCACCGAAAGGTAGTTCGCGGCCCGCCACCAGCGGTCCACCAGTTCGAGCTCGTCCTGCGTGATGCTGCCGGCCATAACCATCCTCCCGTAGCTCTGCCGCCCCCTGGCAACAGCGCCTCCATCGCAACATCTTTCAACCAGTGAACACAAGCCCTTTTGGCAGCCGTTCTCCGACTTGGCCCGCGATAGCTACCTGCGGGTAGTCTTTGTTCACAATGTTCACGTTGACCATCAACCAAACGGATAGCCGACGCGACGGCGACCGTGTCCCTCAACTGCTGAAGGACCTGCGGCACATTCCGGCGCGCCTGGATTTCGACAGGTCCGTGGAGGACGAGGTCCAGGGCATTGTGGACTGCCCGCACCAGGCAGTGGAGGCAGCGCTGATCGCCTTGCGCTGCGGTTCCTGGTATGTGGGGATCGGCGTGGGGCCCGTCAATGAGCCGCTTCCCAACCAGATCAAGGACGCTTCCGGACACAGCCTGGTCTATGCCCGCCGTGCCGTGGACCGGCTCCGGAACGGCAAGGAACGCATCCCTGTTGCCGTGGAGGGGCCACTCGCAGACATCGCCCACGAAGCCGAGGCAGTCCTCCGGCTGCTGGGCCACATTGTCCGCGACCGGAGCGGGGCCGAGTGGCGCGTCCTGGATCTGATGACGCCCGGGGTCCGCGGGCAACAGAAAGCCGTGGCCCAGGAATTGGGGATCACCACCCAGGCCGTCAGCAAGGCCGTGGCGAGGTCGCAATGGGCTGAGGAACACGCCGCCCGTCCGGCCGCGGCCCGGTTGCTGGCACTGATCCTCGAAGTGCGCTGAACACCTCTGACCAGAAGGGGCAATGGCTGCGTGGCCGGCCAAGAGTACCCCAGCAGCGGTAAGGCCTCCGCTGGGAATTGTCCGAAAATGCGCTCATGAAGGGCTTTGGGTGCCTACCTGGACAAAACTCCAGGGCGGGGCGGGGCGGAAGCAGCCGCTACGGCAGGAGGCTGCGCAGCACGTGGGCGGCGCCGTCGTCGTACACGGAAGCGGTGACCTCGTTGGCCACCGCGATCACTTCTGCAGGCGCCTGGCCCATGGCCACGCCACGTCCGGCCCAGTTGAGCATCTCGATATCATTGCGGCCGTCACCGATGGCCACCGTGAGGTGCTGCTCGATGTCCAGCCGGCCACGGAGAATTTCCAGGGCACTGGCCTTGGTCACCCCTGCCGCGGCGATATCCAGCCAGGCCGTCCAGCCGACGGAGTAGGTGACACCGGCCAGGCCGATCTCGCGGATGGTTTCGGAGAATTCTTCAGGGGTGTTCTCGGTGCTGAACACGACGAGGCGGACAGCCGTGGCCTCCAGCAGGGTCTGGAAGTCGACGCCGATGGCCTCCACGCCAAAGCTGGCGTCCTGGAATCGCTCGGTGGACAGGAAGTTGCCGTCCTCGTCCTCCAGCGCATACTTCGCGGTGGGGAGCTTGGACCGGAGCGCAAGGAGGGCAGGAGCGGGGTCGAACGTTACCTTGTGGATCACTTCGTAGCCGTCGGACAGGGCGGGATCCAGCCGGAGTGTGACGCCGCCGTTGCAGCAGACCGCGTACCCGGTGCCGATGCCGATCTGCTCAATGATGGGCAGCGTGGCGTTCAGGGACCGGCCGGTGGCGATCATGACCTCGTGTCCGGCTGCTACAACAGCCTGGGCAGCTTCCCGGACGCCGGGTGACATGTGGCCGTCGTGGTCCACCAGGGTGCCGTCGACGTCCAGTGCGATCATGAACCGGTCAGTGTTGTTTTCAGTGGTGCTTCGCTGGTCTTCGTTGCCAGCGACTGAGCCTTCAGTCAATGTAGTCATGCATCCAGTGAAGCAGATGGCCCCAGCACGGGCTAGGACGCGGGCCACACCCCCAGTGAACAGCCGGTTAATACTCACAGGGTTATCCCCGTTGTGAGTGTTAACCTCCGCCTCTGCTTCGCCACCGCCCCGGCCCGCCGCTCCAACCACAACGCGGGGTCACTTTTCGCCCGATAATCGGGATTTATCGGGCGAAAAGTGACCCCGCGTTGGGGTAGGCGGACGTCCCGCGTGACGGGGATTTGTCGGCGGAAAAGGCTGCGGAGCTAAAGGACCGGGAGCACTTCCAGGCCGCCCAGGTACTTCTGCAGCGCGGCCGGGACGTTAACCGAGCCGTCGGGGTTCTGGTGGTGCTCCAGGATGGCCACGATCCAGCGGGTGGTCGCCAGCGTCCCGTTCAGGGTGGCCACCGCGCGGGTGCCCTTGGCCACGCCTTCTGCGTTGATCACACGCTCGCGGATGTTCAGGCGGCGGGCCTGGAACGTGGTGCAGTTGGACGTGGACGTCAGCTCACGGTAGGCGCCCTGTGTGGGCACCCAGGCTTCGCAGTCGAACTTGCGGGCCGCTGACATGCCGAGGTCGCCGGCCGCGGTGTCAATGACGCGGTACGGCAGCTCGCATTTGGCCAGCATTTCCTCTTCCCACGCCAGGAGCCGCTGGTGTTCCGCCGCAGCTTCCTCAACGGTGGTGTAGATGAACATCTCCACCTTGTTGAACTGGTGGACGCGGATGATCCCGCGGGTGTCCTTACCGTGCGAACCGGCCTCGCGGCGGTAGCAGGAGCTTTGCCCGGCGAAACGGATGGGACCGGCGGTGAGGTCCAGGATCTCGTCCGCGTGGTAGCCGGCCAAGGCCACTTCGGAGGTTCCCACGAGGTAAAGATCGTCCTCGGCGAGCCGGTAGATCTCGGCGTCGTGCTTCACGTCAAACCCGGTGCCCTGCATGATTTCGGGGCGCACCAGCGTGGGGGTGATCATGGGGACAAAGCCTGCGTCCACGGCCTGCTCCATGGCCATCTGCAGCAGCGCCATCTCCAGGCGGGCACCCACACCGCGCAGGAAGTAGAACCGCGAGCCGGACACCTTGGCGCCGCGCTCCATATCGATGGCGCCGATCAGTTCGCCGATTTCCAGGTGGTCGCGCGGCTCAAAGTCAGGGAACTCGCGGGGCGTGCCGACGGTCTTTACCACGATGTAGTCGTCCTCGCCGCCCTCCGGGACGCCGTCCTCAATGAGGTTGGGGATGGTGCGGAGCAGCTCGTCCTGCTTGGCCTGCACAGCGTCGGCTTCGGCCGACGCTGCCTTGACCGTGTTGGCCAGTTCCTTAACCTCGGCCAGGAGTGCTTTTTTCTCGTCGCCCTTGGCCTGCGCCACCTTCTTGCCGAAGACGTTCTGCTCGGCGCGAAGGTTCTCAAAGCGGATCAGCGCGGCGCGCCGGGCTGCATCTGCGGAGATGATCGCGTCGACCACTGATTCGTCCGCGCCGCGGGCGCGCTGGCTGGCACGGAACTTGTCCGGGTTTTCGCTGAGTTCTTTTACGTCGATCACCAGACAAGAGTATCCAATCCGGGCGGAGCCGGGCTTCCGGCACGGGCGGGAAACGGGGCCACGGACGCCGGGATACTGTTGGAGCACCATGAACGACTGGCTTCTCTACCTCCTGAGCGCGGCAGCACTGGCTTTCGCCGTCTCCAGTTGGTGGGGCGTGCGCCGGCTCAAAGCCCTTCACGTCCGCAGCGCCGTGGGCGAGGATGCCCACGAAACGGGCCTTGCACATCAGCGGGTGGCGGTGATCCTCAACCCCATCAAGGCACGCGCCTCAGACGCCAGGGAAGCCATCCAGCGGGCCTGCATTGCTGCCGGTTGGGACGAACCGCTGTTCCTGGAGACCACCGCTGAGGACCCCGGGCACTCCCAGGCGCGTGCAGCGCTGGACTACAAGGCCGACGTCGTCCTGGTGGGCGGCGGCGACGGAACAGTACGCGTCGTGGCCGAGACCCTCGCGCATACGGGGGTGGCCATGGGAATCATTCCGCTCGGGACCGGAAACCTGCTGGCCCGCAACCTGGACCTGGACGTTTACGACCTGCACGCCAACGTGCAGACTGCACTCTTCGGCCAGCAGCGCTACATCGACACCGCGCGGATGGGGATCGAGAATTCGCGCACCGGGCACTCCTCGGAACATGCCTTCCTGGTCATCGCCGGTATCGGCATGGACGCCGAAATCCTCGCGGACACCAACGACGGCCTCAAAAGAGCCGTGGGCTGGCTGGCCTACACGGAGGCGGGGATGCGGCACCTGCCGGGCCGCCGGAAGAAAGTATCCGTCGCCCTCGACGGCAACCCGGAGCAGGTCCGGAACATCCGCAGCGTGCTGTTTGCCAACTGCGGGCTGATTCCAGGAGGCATCGACTTCATTCCTGAGGCCATGATCGACGACGGCATGCTGGACGTGGTGGTCATGAGTCCGCGGAGCGCCGTCGGCTGGTTGGCCATGTACGCCAAGATCGTGTTCAAGCACAAGGGCAACCTGCCCATCATGACCGTTTACCGGGCAGGGAAGATTGTCATCAAATGCCCCGAACCGATGCCCACCCAAGTAGACGGGGACACCACCGGGGAAGCGACAAAAATAACGGTCCGCGTGGAGGCGCGTTCGCTGCTGATCAGGGTGGCGGGCCAGCCGGGCTAAGGTGGGCAGGATCCGGGCGAAACAGGCCTAGGCGCTGGCCTTCTTGGCGGTTTTGTTCTCTGCGGCAGCCTTCGCGGCGGCACGTGCTTCCGACTGTTCACGGATCATGGCCTGCTCTTCTTCAAAGCGCAGGCGGTCAGCGCGGTCAGCGTCGTCGCCGTCCCAGTCCTGATTGTCAGCGGTGGGCTTGGGGTTGACGATCATGCCCTGACCGTCGTTATCTGTGCTGCTGGTGTTCATGACCCGCTCCCTTCGTTAGGGGCCATCCCCCCAAGTGGATCAAGTAAGCATACGCACAGTAGTTGCCCCGGGGAAGTACCTTGGCCGGCATTCACCTACGCTGTGGGCGAAGCTCCGGAAACGGTTTCAGGTGCCGCGGGAGCGCCCTTCAGAATGCCGGCCACCCAGGCATGCGCCGCCTGGAATGCCTCGTCGGACGTGTGGGGAGCCACCGAAGCACTCTGGGCATCCGCCCGGCCGTACGAACCCAGGAAACGGGTGCCAGGGCTGATCCGGTGCAACCCTGCCAGGGCGTCGGCAACCCGCGCATCCCCGACATGGCCGTCCGCATCAATACTGAAGAAGTAGTGGCCCAGATACTGGCCGGTGGGGCGGGACTCGATCCGGCTCAGGTTGACGCCGCGGGTGGCGAACTGGTCCAGGATCTCCATCAGTGCGCCCGGGCGGTCTTCCGGAAGCGGGACCACCACGGTGGTCTTGTCGGCTCCGGTCCGCTCGGGCAGGGCACCCGGCCGGCTGACCAGAATGAACCGGGTCACGGCACCCGGGTTATCGCCAATGTTCTCCGCAAGGACAGCCAGTCCAGGCTGCTCCTGCGCCACTATGGGAGCGCAAATGGCGGCGTCGTAATGGGCATCGTCCTCCAGCAGACCCATGGCCGCCGCCGCCGTGGACGAGCCGGGGACATATTCTGCGCCGGGAATATTGGCGTCGACCCAGAGCCGGCACTGCGCCCACGCATGGCCATGGGTCGAGATGCGGCGGATCGCGGAGACCGCCAGTCCGGGCCGGGCCACCAGCACGAAGCTGATCGGGACCAGGACCTCCCGGATGATCCGTAGCTCCTGCCCGCTGGCGATGGCGTCAAGGGTCGCGGTGACGCCCCCTTCCACCGAGTTCTCGATGGGGACCATAGCCGCATCTGCGGAGCCTTCGCGCACCCTGTCCAGCGCAGCGTTGACGTTGGAGGCCGGGACACGCGTTGCCTGCGCGGCGCCGGGGACCTGCATCAGCGCCGCTTCGGTGAAGGTGCCTTCGGGACCCAGGAAGGTGTACGTAGTGGGTGACGCCGGCATGAAGTATTCCCCTAGGGTGATGAACGCTGACGGAGCTGGTGCCCGGATGGACTACAGGATCAGCGGCTTGAGGCCGTTGTCCGAAACCAGCGGCTTACCTGATTCGAGCCACTGGTCCATACCGCCGGCCACGTTGATGGCCGCATAGCCCTGGGCGGTGAGCCACTGGGCGGCACGTTGCGACCGGCCGCCCGTCCTGCAGATGACGTACAGATCCTGGTCCGGGTCCAGTTCGTCCAGCCGGGCCGGAAGCTGGTCCAGCGGAATGTGGAGGGCGCCATCGGCGTGACCGGCTACCCACTCGTAGTCTTCGCGCACATCCAGGATTACTGCCTCGTCCGGAACATCGTTGACTGGCACAGTATCGAAATCGCTCACAGGAGTCCTCCTTCGGAACATCATGGTCTGATCCCAGCCTAGCGCCAGCCACCGGCCATGCCCGCTGCCGTCCGGGCAGGTTACGCTTCTATCTGATTCTGAGGAGGCGCCTTGACCGCTGTGCAGCCGACCGGTGCCGGGACTGAGATCCACGAGCTCCCGGCCGTCAGGCTCAGGGATGCGCTCCGCAGCGGGGAAGTCTCCGCGCGGGAAGCCACCGCCCATTTCCTGGCCCGCATCGAAGACCGGAATCCGCGGCTTGGGGCCTTTATCAACGTGACCGCCGAACAGGCGCTGGTCGATGCCGACGCAGCCGACAAACGATTCGCCCGGGTCCGGAAAGGAGCGGGCGCGGGAACGTCAGTTGGCGGCGACGGGGAGTTGCCCTTCCTGCACGGGATGCCACTGGCCTTCAAGGACCTGACTGATGTGGCAGGCGTGGTGACCACGCACGGCAGCGCAGCGTTGGACCGCAAGCCTGCTCCCGTGGACGGCGCCCTCCCTGCGCTCCTCAAAGCTGCCGGAGTCATCTCTCTGGGAAAGACCCAGGTTCCGGAGTTCGGACTGACGGCATACAGCGAAAACCGCATCGCCCCGCCGTCGCGCAATCCGTACGCACTGAGCCGGAGTTCCGGCGGCTCGTCCGGGGGCAGTGCCGCGGCGGTTGCCGCGGGCCTGCTTCCCTTCGCACCAGGGTCCGACGGCGGCGGATCAGTCCGCATCCCGGCGGCGGCCTGTGGTCTGGTGGGCCTCAAACCCGGACGCGGACTGGTGCCCTCGGGCGAGAGTTCGGGCGATCCCGGCCGTCTGGTGGTGGCGGGACCTCTTGCCCGGAATGCCGCTGATGCAGCGCTGATGATGGATGCGCTGGTGCCCGCCGCCGGCGGCAGCTTCCTCGATGCGGTGGGGCGCGAACCCCGCCGGCTGCGGATCGGGCTGACCCTGGACAGCCCCTGGTCCGCTATCTTCCCGTTCACGCCGGAACCGGAGGCCCTGGACGCGTTGCAGACTGGCCGCGACATGCTTGAGGATGCCGGGCACGGTGTTGCCGAAGCCGCCATCCGCTATGACAACCGCTACCCCGACGCCTTCACCACGGCCTGGACAGCGCCCGTTGGCACAGCCCGCATCAGTCCGCACCGCGAAGCCCTCCTCACGCCGCTGACCCGCACTTTTCGGCGCCGGGCCCAACAGCGCAGCGCCGCGAAACTGAACGAATCCCTGGCATTCCTCCGCCAGTTCGCGCGCGACACCATCACGCAGTACGGGGAATGGGACCTGATGCTGACGCCGGCCCTCGCACAGACCCCGCGGCCGGTGGGCTGGTTCACCGGCGCCACTCACGGCGACGGTCGCTGGCCGGCCGCGGAGTGGGACCACGACGCCGACGGCGACTACCGGCGCCAGTGCGAGTTCGCGCCGTGGTCATCCATGGTCAACGTCTGCGGCCTTCCTGCCATCACCATTCCCGTCCATTGGACCGGCGGACAGCACGGCCACGGCCTCCCCATGGGAATACAGCTCGTGGGACCGGCGGGATCGGAAGCGCTCCTGCTGCAGGTGGCGGCCCAGATCGGTTTCTAACTTTGGGTGCTTTGGGAGGCACCTCGGCACAGTCTTGCCGTGGGTTGGGGGTGTCGACTCCGGGACCAATCCGGAGGAGGATTAAGAGCGCAGTCACTATGAGGAGGTTTGTGATGTGCTATTCATCGATGGAGGATTTCGGGTGGCGGGCCAAGAAGGACACCGGCCGGAAACCTGAACCGCGCAAGGAAACCCCACCGGAGCGTCAGGAGCCGCATTACACGGCCCAGGACTTCTCTTTCTGGGCCTTCCCGCGCCGCCGGAAGACTGACGCCCAGGAACCGGCTGCTGAGCGCACCCACGAGAGGGTCTGACCACTTTGGTCTCCCACCCGACGAAAGGCCCCGGAC
>NZ_QAIQ01000637.1 GCF_003061105.1 Arthrobacter sp. HMWF013 | reverse complement strand
AGGTGGAACTGCTCCGCCGTGTGCGTGCGGACAACGCAGCTCAAACCGGCAGCATCAGCGGCGCCGAGATTGACGAACGCCTTCAGCGCGCCATGCTCATCACGGTCAACGGTGTGGCGGCCGGCCTCCGCAACACCGGCTAAGACGCCCTGGCACTACCCGCCGGCTTCCCCAGGACGCTCTCTCACTTAATGCAGGTTTTCCGCCGATGCTCTCTCACTTTCCTCAAGAAAGTGAGAGAGCGTTAGGGTTTTTCCTGCATTAAGTGAGAGAGCGTCGGGAATGTTGGGACGGGAAACCTGCCGGGATAAGGTTGGCGGCATGCCTTCGTTCCAGACCCGCCTGAAAATCACCGGACTGAAGCCTGGCAACCCGCCCGAGGCTGTGATGGCCGCGGCAGTTGAGGCGCTGGAGACCCGCCATCACGTGGAGTCCAACCAACTGGAGCTTGCCGGCGGCGTCCCCCAGCTGAACCTCCGGTTCCTCGTGGAGCCCACCGAATACAGCGGTGAGAACCTGCAAGCGCGCGAGTCGGCAGCCATGATGCGCGACGCCGTCGAACGCGTTGCCCTGACCGGCTCACTGATGGTGCTCCGGCGGAACCGCGGCCGCTGGGCTCCGATCTGATCCCCGCCGCCCTAGACAGGCGGCGGCTTAGTCTTCGGGTAGGGGCTCGTCCACGGGTGAGCGGGTACCGCGCCGTCGGGTGACAATGATTCCCACCACGATGCCGATCACCAGGCCGAGCGCCACTCCGATCAGCGAACTTGCCCAGAAAGGCAGCTTGGTAGCCGATCCGGTGAAGTAGCCCAGGCCCACCAGCCAGCTCGCCCAGAGCACGGCGCCCAGTCCGGCGCAGAGGCTGAAACCGCGTGCCGATACGTCCGCGATGCCGGCGGCGGCCGAGGTTGCCAGCCGCCCGCCGGGGATGAAGCGGGCGCCGATGATGGTTCCGTAGGTGGAGGAGCGGCCGGCCTTGGCGATGGCCTCATGCATCCCCACATGAATCCTGTGGCCCCACCGCCAGCGGTCCAGGACATGGCTGAGCCGGCGCTTGAACAGTTGGAACACCACGATGTCGCCGATCCAGGAAGCCAGCGCCGATAACGCTGCGACCAGGAAAACGTTGGCGCGGCCGTCAGCCGAGAGTGCCCCGCCGGTGATCACCACCATTTCGGAGGGGATGGGCGGGAAGATGGCGTCGCCGAGGACGATGGGGATGATCCAAAAGTAGATCGCCGCCCCCCAGCTGTCGGCGTTGCCAAAGTCCATGGCCACAAAGTACCGCACTTTCCGGTGGCGCCACCGTCACGGGTCCGCGGCGGATCAACCGCGGTGGCTGAGGTGCCGGGCCGCCCGCAGGTACCAGTACGGCCAGGCAACCCAGGCCGCGGCCCCGGCGGCTATGCCTGCTCCGCCAACGCCCCACCTGATCCATGCCGGAGCCTTTTCGACGGCGGCGAGCCCGGCAATGGGCAACGCAGCCACCACTGCGCCTCCTATGGCCTGTCCGAGCTTCGCCAGGTCGCGGGGATATTCTCCTGACTTCAGGAGCGCGCGGTGGGCCAGCAGGAACCAGCCTGCCTGGACAGCCATCGCGCCGATGCTGATTCCGGTGGACGCCGTGAAATCCAGCTTCTTGAAGACCAGGAGGAACGAGCTGGCGGATCCTGCCGCACTTGCGGCGATCACCAGCCAGATGGCAGCGTCGGACCCTGGCGTGCGGCGAAGGCGGCGGTGCACCTGGACTATCACGGGGATGCTGATCAGGTGGAAGATGCCTCCCGTGACGTCATTGATGGTGCCAAAGATGTACGGTCCCTGTTTTGGCACTTCGATGGCGTACATGGCACCGAGGGTGGCCACGCCGACCACGCCCACACCTGCCGAGGCGTACGCGAACCTGGCGGCCGTTCGGTCCCCTGGGATCTCGCTAAGTGTGTCCATAATGCTTCCTCGCTCGATGCGGAGGGCTGATAACAATCGTGGCACCTGGACGCATCAAGTCAAGCCATCAGTGCTACCCGGATCGACGCGGTGTTCGGTGGGGTCCGGCTAACCGGAGGGGCAGCTGCAGGGCCTATGAGCCGCTCCCCGTAAGTGGGAAACTGGCCGCATGCGGATCACCATCCTGCAGGGCGACATTACCACCCGCACCGTGGACGCGATCGTGAATGCGGCCAACTCCACCCTGCTCGGCGGCGGGGGAGTGGACGGTGCCATCCACCGCGCCGCCGGACCCGAGCTTTTGGCTGCCTGCCGCGGACTCCGCGACAGTGCACTGCGCCACGGGCTGGCACCCGGCGCCGCCGTCGCCACTCCGGGTTTCCAGCTGGCTGCACGCTGGGTGATCCACACCGTTGGGCCCAACCGGCGTGCGGGGCAGACCAACCCGGCGCTGCTGGTGTCATGCTTCAGCGAAAGCCTGCGGCTGGCGGACTCGCTGGTGGCAGGATCGCTCGCTTTCCCCGCAGTAGGTGGGGGAGTTTACGGCTGGAGCGGGCGCCAGGTTGCGGAAGCAGCGTACGACGCCGTCACGGGCTTTGGTGCCTCGCACCCCTCCAGTGCGCTGGAGGTGGTGGAGTTCGTGCTGTTCGGCCCGGAGATGGAAGAAGTCTTCAGGGCCGTGTTTGAGTAGCCTCGATTGGGGCAGCCTCGCTGAGCTCGCGCCGGCTGCGGTATTCCACGGGCTCCCTGCTGATGGGATCCACGAACCGGATACCCCGGGCCAGGAGCTGCAATGGTTTGGAGTAGTCGTCCGGCGCCTTGTCCAGCAGGTCCGGGTAGAACGCGTCGTTCACGATTCCCAGGCCCAGCGATGCCATGTGCACCCTCAGCTGGTGCGTCTTCCCGGAGTGCGGTTCGAGGCGGTACCGGGCAAGGCGGACGGAGCCCGTGCCGTGGAGTGAAGCGGCGGTGGTGCCCGCGGCGCCTTGCTGAGTGCCGCCGTCGAACGTTTCCAGCCGTTCGATCCGGGTCTCCGCGTTCGGCTCGCCCTCGATGACTTCGGCCAGCAGGTAGCTCCGGGACTTGGTCATCCGGTTCCGCACCACCACCGGAAACCCGGTTTCCGGGTAGCCGGGCGCTGGCTCTGCGGCGGAGACGCACTCGTATTCCTTCTGCACCTGGCGCTTCTCGAACAACACCTGGTAGTTGCCGCGGGTTTCGGGAGTCGTGGACAGCAGCAGTACGCCGGCGGTCATGCGGTCCAGGCGGTGCATGGGGATCAGGTCCGGGAGATCCAGCTGGTTCCGAAGCCGCACCAGTGCCGACTCCTGGATATAGGTGCCGCCAGGGGTAGTGGGCAGGAAATGCGGCTTGTCCACCACCAGCAGGTGCTCATCCTGATGCAGGATGTCCAGCTCCACCGGAATCCGTGTTTCGAGCGGGAGGGTGCGGTAGTACCAGATGAAGGTGTGGTCCTCGAGCCTGGTGGCCCGGTCCAATGGAGCGCCGCCCTCACCGACGATCTCGCCGGCGTCGAATCTGTCCTCGATGCCCTGCGGATCGATATGCCCCCAGCGGTGCATCATGTAGTCCATGGCAGTGGTCCACGGCCCCTCGTCCGGCAGGCGCAGGCGGGTGGCGTTCACGCCGTCGCGCACGGGAAGGGGGGATTGCATCACCGGTCCATTCTACTT
>NZ_QAIQ01000636.1 GCF_003061105.1 Arthrobacter sp. HMWF013 | reverse complement strand
TGATCTACAAACCGGCCCGTTACCCGACGACGCCGCCAACAAACAGGCGGCATGATTCCCGGGACGGTTCATTGTGGGGTAGGAGCGAGTATTGACTTCGCCCTTTTCCGTCTAGTAAACCTGACTCCATTGCAACCGCACTGGGACGGGACGCGACGCCACAAGGCAAACTTGCTGGCTGGACCTCATAACCCTCGGTCTCCTTCGGAAGTAGCATCAGAGGCGGTCTACACCCAGGGCCGACGGAATGTCCTGCACAAGAACCCTCTGTTGCTGAGTCCTCATGAGAAACGCTTGCCACTCTCAACCGTAGGAGGCCAACATGGCTTGGAATCAGCTCGAAATGACGAACGGCAACAAGTATCGGGTCTTGATCGAGTTCAACGAACTAGTAAAGCGCGTTGATAACGCCCTTAAGGAGGGTGGTCTCGTTACCCTCCCAATGGGAATAAAGGAACCTGGAAATCCTGTAACGCTAAATCCGCAACACGTGGTCAGCGTAATCGAGGGCATGTACTGAGTAGTGGTTTCAACTGCGTGAGTGCTCCAGGTTCATTATGATTACGGTTGAAGTGGCTGCTTCTTAACGGGTGCGTCACCCATGCGCGTGCATCCGACACGTGAACTATTTCCTGCACGCCTGATGGAGATTCTCATTGAGCCGGTGTCCACGCAACCCCGCAAGAGGCGTGACCGGATCTTGCGGTCGTAGGGTACGAGGATTGGATGCGATGGTTGCCATGATCTTTTCGATGACTCCGCCGTCGAGTCCAGGGTGATGATCCGTAGCCAAACGGCACGCCTTGCTTGTTGTCATGGCGGTTTGGCTATGCGGGGATTTACGTCGGCGCTCCGGAGTCCTTTGAGGGACTTGCTGCGGCCGCTGGGGATCAGCTCGTCGTAAACGGCAGGTTGGAAGTCGATCCGACCTGGCGTCGGGGAGGCAATGCCCATCTCCCAGATCGTCCTGGAACGAAAACCCGAAGACACCCACTGGTCCGAACTCTGTTCTGCCCCCCGATGGCACCCTGACGTGGGCCCAGTTTTTCCCCGGCGTCATGTGACCCCTCGTAATACAAGGGCATAGGCAGGGCCAGCAGCGACGGTATTGTTGGGGCGTGAAACGCGCCGACTACCTGCCACTCATGCTGGGCAAGACAATGGGTGCCTATTATCACGACCGTGTCCCGCAAGACGTCCGGCAGTGGGCAGTCTACGCAGCCGAAGAATCTCTCGAACCCGGCGCTACATTCGCTGATGAAGCCGCTGCCCGGTCCTTTCTCGACCGGATCCTGGCCAGCGACACCTGGCATCAGCACTTTCCGGCCATGACGGACATAGAACTCATCGTCAAGACACCCGGCGACGGTGACGCTGTCACTTTCTCCGCCGCCGCACCGAGCACCACGGACCCGCTGGGAAGCGCAACCATCTGGATACACACACGCATGATGAACGAAATGGTCCTCCTCCATGAGCTCGCCCATTGCGTCCAGCCCCGCTACCTCGGCGAAATCAAACAGCCAAAGAACAAGGACCCGGAAGCGGGTCTGCCATCTGATGCGTCCGGCCACGGTCACGACACCTACTTCCAGGCCACCTTCGTCTGGCTCTGCGAACAGTTCGGCACGACGGATACTCACCACCAGCTCCGCGAAGCGTACGTGCATTTCGGGCATCCGGCGGCATCTGAAGAATCCCTTTGGGAGATGCAGCAACGCACCCTGTACTGGACGCCGTTGGAGGTGCTGCGATCCGCAACAATTCTGTCCCGGCTGGAGCAGGACCGTGCGGAGTTCACAGCCGCCTTCCCGCAACTGGCTGAAAAGGCGGCGCAGCGAAGGCAGGAATTCGAAGAACAGAGACCTCCGGGAACACGTTTCGGCGGTCTCTTCTGGGACCTGCGGGACTTCTGCCATCGGGTGTCCAAGAAGCGTGTAGCCGAGATCATTTCCCGTGTCGTACCGTGCAAGACCTCGGACCTGACCCGGCTCGAACGACTTGAGCACCCGCCGGAGACGGAGAAGGACGCGAGGCTGGCTGTGTACTACGCGGTCGCCCTCGGCGCTGACCCGAGTTGGGCACGGACTGCCTTCGGGGTCACGCGCTTCCATCCGAAGGTCCCTATGAGTGATCTGATCAAGATCAACCGTCCTTGGGTCCTCTTGGTGCGCCGGCTGAATCGGATGCTGCGGGAGCGCCAGCCGTACTGGACTGGCGCGGGTCCACGGTAGCTAATCTGCACTTGGTAGAGTCAGCCCAGGGCGGATCAGGACCGTCGAAGACTCTAGGGGGCATCGGTGGGACTTGGCAGTTGGCTGAGACAAACGTTGGGAGGCTCGTCGTCCGGGACACCGGCTCAACAGTCACTCCAGGGAGAGTCTCCTGACCGGGCGGCGCTCAAAATTCGAGTCACAAAGGGAATCAATTCCTGCCTGGAAGTAGCCGGCACGACGACCTTCGCCAAGGAGGCCGTCGCAGCCCTGGCTGACCGAGGGAGCCTTGGTGAGCGCGGCTATTACGAGCGCGAGGCCCAGCTTCAGAGGGAGCCCGGAAATCCTGTCGATCCGCAGGCGATAGCTGTCCTGGTGGGCGGCGTAAAAGTCGGCTCGCTTCCGTCGTATGCTGCAAGGGATCTCCCGTTGCCGGCTGGAGTCAGTGAACCGGTGCGCTACCAACTGCACGTCCTGCGGGGACAGAAGCTGCTGGCCAAAGCGTACGTGTGGCTGGGGTCCAGCAAGCCACAGTGGGCCCACACCAAGGAGAACCCTCCGCCGCTGACGTCCAAGGAGCGGACTAACAGCTCGCACACGGAGAAGTCATCGATTGTCCGGGAGGCGCTGCAGGGAGGCGGAAACCGGGCACAGCAGTTCAGACGCGGCATGGTTGACGGGGTCCACTACCTGGAGCTCGTGGAACCAATCAAGCAGCTGAAGCGAGAGGGCAGGCTCCCTGAAGCCTTGGTCCTTTGCTACCAGGCCATCGAGGCCGCCGAACACGACTGCGGGGGCCGGGAGCCCGCCCCCTGGTACACGGAACAGGCGGCCATCGTCCACCGGAAGCTTGGCCAAAAGGATGAGGAGATCGCGGTTCTGAAGCGGTGGCTGGGCAAGAGCCCAAAGTCACTCCGGACCGGCAGCCGCATCGCCGAACGTCTCGCCAAACTGGAAACCGCCTGATTCCTGCCGCGATTTTCGCGTCTTAGGCTTGCGCACATAATCCTAAGCATGCTTATGATGGGTGCAGTCGAATGGGGATTTGGCTGCGAGGGGTAATCGAAAAAGGTGCGCTCAGTGAACGGGGGCGCACCTTTTTCGTGCCCCATATTGCGGAGTTGCGCCCGAGAATGAAAGCCGAAGGGTCATAAACTTTCGGCATGCACCCCTTAGTGGCAATCGGCCTGGTGTTCTTCGCCGTGATTGCCTGGATGGTCACCGTCCTGACCATGCTGATTGTGATCAATGCCCGGCGACGTCCGCCAACCCAAATCAGACGCGCAGTCCATAGCGGGGAGATCCAGAGCTCCGATGAAAGGGCGGCTTAGTCATAGCTGCCGTCACCTGCCGCCGGCTCTGGGCCCTTTGCCGGCTCACGTAGCCTTGGTCCAACGACTATTTGGGGGGTAGCAATGTTTAGTCTCAGTCCAGCCTTCGGCATCATCGGATTCCTGTACGCAGCATTCACGATAGTGATGGCCGGCTTAGCGGTGTACGCCCTGGTGCTGGTCATCGTCTTCCTCCGGCTCCGGATCGCTGAGCTGAAGCGGGCCGCCCCGCGGAAGAACGAGCCGCTGACCTGAGGAAATGAAGATCACCATGCAGGTCAACGAGTGGCTTCTCATTGACGCGACAATCGACAACACCGGGGCGATTGCATCCCAGAACGGGGATACGGCCACAGCCGCATCTGGGCACTCGATCAGGGTAAGCGGCTGGGAAGCGTCCCGCAGCCACCCCAGGGCTGGACAGGGACCTGTGGGCTGGCCGCCGGAGGACGAGGAGCTAACCCTCGATCTCCCCGTCGAGGCATGGCAGTTCGTCGTCGACCAGCTCCGCCGATGGGACAAGGTGGACGACCTTATCAATCCCCGCAGCGAAGGGGATACGGAGTCAAGTAAGCAGGCCCTGGCGCGCGTGCTGGAGGAGCGCATCAGCTGAAGCCGCGCTGATCAACCAGCTGCCTCAGCCGCCAACGTTTTCCATGAGGTAGCCGGCGACCCATTGCTCCATACGGTCGGTGCTCCAGTCCGGTGTGGCGACGTGGAGCACTTCCCGGTCTTCCCGGATGACGCGGGTGATGCCGTCTTCCTGTTTGAGGGCCTTGATCATCCGGCCCACCACCCGGTTGTGCTCGTGGACGATGTCCTCCCGCAATGACACTTCAAGCTCCCGGCCGCGGAGCTCGTCATCGCCCAGGTCTTCCACCTCAACGAGCGGTTCCTCTTCGGCCATCTCCTCGTCCTCGGACGGCTGGTCACCGCGGTTCAACTGTTCAATGAGATCGCGTGCATAGTCGGCCATCGTGTCATCGGGGGACTCCCGGAAGCCCGTGAGGCTGCCGTAGGCGTGGACCCGTGGCAGCCCGGGGAGGTAGTTGTGGTTCTCCCCCGTGCCGCTGACCAGGACAGGGTGCTTGTTGAGGTGGTACCGCTTGATGCGGTGGTGCGCTATCTCCCACCGCGCCTCCGGGGCGTGCTGCTGCACGACGTCACCCAGATAGGACACCAGTCCGTCGATCAGGAACAGCGACTCCAGGGAAAGGGAGTGCATTACCTCATACTCATGCCGCGCCCAGGAGGGCCATTGTTCCCGTGGCACGCTGTTCGGGTCAGTGGCGCCGCCGGGTGCGTCGAACACTGTGAGGTGGGCCAGGATCCACCGCCACAGCGGAACCAGGCTCTCAACCGACCCGTCCAGGAGGGTGTCCGGGTCCTGCCCGTCAGCCAGGAGGGCTTCCCGCAGCCGCTCCAGGGCCGGCCCGCGCTCCTCCAGATACTCCCGAAAGGCGGCCTCAGACCTGGCCTTGGTCATGTTGATGTAGTTGACGTAGCCCGTCATGCCATCCCCCTTTGGCTCATTCGCTAGCGTAGGGCCGCGCGCAGCCTTCCGATAGGTCTTCGAGGGATTCGCGCCATTCGGGTTCGTCGGCGTCGTCCCACAGCTCGGCCAGCTCGGATTCCTCCCCTGCGACCCGGCCTACCGCTTCCAGGGCCAGCTCCACGTCTTCGGCGGTGAGCTCGGCCCCGTGGGCGGTTACCCACTCGGCGACATTCTCCGGCAGGTCACCGGGTGGGTTGCCTTGGCAGGCTGCAGTGATGTCGGCGGCCGCGATGGCGATGCTGCCTTCCGGCGCCTCAACGTAGCCGCCGCCCACTTTCGCCAGAGCCCCGCGGATGACGTCGCCACCGCTACCTTCGAGTTCATCTAGCCAGCCCAGCGCGTCGTCATTCTCAAACGGCAGGTAACCCCATGCGCCCATCTGTCAGCCCTTTCGCTGGCCCGTTGCTGTTGGCACCAATATTGCAGGCCCTGCCTGTGGTGGTCGAGCTTTGAGGCTCTATGTCGGCCTGCTATCCAGGCAGCGTGAAGAAGCTTTTCGGATCGCCGGCGCCCAGCAGGTCGTGACGGAAATCGATGGCGTCCACGGGCCGGGTGTCCACGAACAGGACCGCGACATCCCGGGAATGGACCACCGTGTAGCGGGTGAGGTCTTCCACCCAGGAATGGATCCCCGTGTACGCTGCGACCTCGAACCCGTCGCCAAGCAGGCCCCGCTCCTCGAGCAGGTCATAGACAACATTCCAGGCCAGATCCATCAGTTCGTGGATTGCCGCCTCAACAGTTGGAGCCGTCATAGCTCCATGGTGCGCCCGGGCACTGACAGTCTGGCGGAGCCCGGCTCGCGTGTCCTCAAGCTGGCGCCCAGCAAGGGCTAGACTGAGCCGGGTGAGGACGGATTGGGGGATCCAAGGCGGCTCACGCCCGTCGTCCCGCTGGTCGGTCACAGCCAGCGCACCAAGGATGATCATGACTTTCTTCCAGGACTTTCCCGTACCGCAACTTCCACCAAGGCCCAGAGCCCCAAAGCCGATTCGTCCCGAATGGTCTGGTGCGCCAGATGACGAACTGCCCACTGTTGTTCATCTGGGGCAGTTCCTGCACCGAAGCAGCAACCGTGTCCTCGCCGTCCGAAGCGCCCAAATCTTCTCAACTGGCTGCACCTTTGACATGGCATGGTTCATCCGGCGTGCCGATGAGAGCGATCAGGACTGGGCTGCGCTCAACGCTGCCTTTTTTAGCCACGGACATGACCCCCGGACCGCGGCAAGTGGCACTGGCCTGCTATTTGGCGTGGAGTTTTCTGACGGCTCCAAGGGCAGTACTGCGGTTATGCACATGCCCGCCGGCCCCGATGATCCGGCTTACCAGCCCACGTCTCCGGTCCTCTATCTCCAGAACCGCGGGGGCGGCGGTGGAGATGACGAACTGTCAGGCTCAGGCATTCTTTGGCTATGGCCGCTTCCTTCGGCCCGGGACCTGCGCCTGGTCGCCCAGTGGACCGACATGGGCATGCCCGAAAGCTCCATCACCCTCGACGGCGCCCAGCTCCGGGAGGCCGCTGCCCGAGCCCAGAAGTACTGGCCGGAAG
>NZ_QAIQ01000635.1:1261-3248 GCF_003061105.1 Arthrobacter sp. HMWF013 | reverse complement strand
GCCATGGACTCAGGCTCGCTCCGGCCTGCCGTCGCGGCCGCGGATGTCATGATCGGCTGCAGCGGTTCGGACACCCGCGTAGAGGCAGCGGAACTGGCCGAGATCCGCGCCCTGTCTCCGCAGCCGCTGATCGCCATCGATCTTGCCCTCACTCACGATTTTGACCCGGAAGTGGGAGAGCTCGACGGCGTTGAGCTGCTCACGCTGGAATCGGTACGTTTGGCGGCACCCCAGGAACAGGCCGAATCGCTCGCCCAGGCCAGCGGCATCGTGTCAGGTGCAGCCCGGGCCTTCGAGCAGGAGCGCGAGGTACGTTCGGTGGATTCGGCCATTGTGGCTCTCCGCCGGCACACCATGAACGTCCTGGACGCTGAAATGGAGAAAGTCCGTGCGCGCCATGGCTGCACGGCGGCCGCCGAGGAAGTGGAGTTCGCCCTCCGCCGGATGGTCAAGCAACTGCTTCACGTACCTACGGTGCGGGCCCGCGAGCTTGCCGCCAACGGCCAGCAGGACGACTACGTTTCGGCCCTCGAAACCCTCTACGGAATCACCGTGGAGCAGCCGGCGGCCCCTGCCCCGGCGGAATGCCCCGTGGACCACCGGGGCCTCGAAACCGCCTGACCGCCCCACCAACGCTCTCTCACTTTCTGCAGGTTTCCCGGCAACGCTCTCTCACTTTCTTGAGAAAAGTGAGAGAGCGTTGCCGTTTAACCGGCGTTAAGTGCTAGAGCGTTGCCAAAAAACCGCCCGAAAGTGACAGAGGGTCGCGGAGGAGGACGCTGTTAGTAGACGGGCTTCTGGGGCTCCACGTCCCGCACCCAGGCCAGGATGCCACCGTCGAGGTGGCTGACCCGCTCATAGCCGGCTTTCCGCGCCGCTTCCAGCACGGCCGCCGATCGTGTCCCGGCCTTGCAGTGGAACACGATGTCCTTGTCCTGCGGGAGTTCGGCCCAGGCTTCACCGGCCAGGATGCGGCCCTGCGGGATCAGCACTGAGCCGTCGATGCTGACAATCCCGTGTTCACCGGTTTCGCGGACGTCCACCAGTTCGAAGTCCTTCAGGCCTGCCTTGCGCGATGCCAGCATGGTGGCCAGCTGTGTGGCGGTGACGGTGTGCTCGGTATCGGTGTCAGCGGCCGGCGCAATGCCGCAGAATGCGTCGTAGTCCGTCAGTTCCGTGATGGGATCCGCCGCCGGGTCCTTGGATACCCGGATCTCGCGCCAGCTGCCGCCCAGGGCGTCGAACAGTGCCACGCGTCCCAGCAGGGAACGCCCGACGCCGGTGATCAGCTTGACTGCCTCCGTCACCATGAGGGACCCCACGGCCGAGCACAGCATGCCGAACACGCCGCCTTCACCACAGGAGGGCACGGAACCGGCCGGCGGCGCCTCGGGATACAGGTCGCGGTAGGTGGGGCCGTGCTTTTCCCAGAACACGCTGACCTGCCCGTCGAAGCGGAAGATGGAGCCCCATACGTAGGGTTTTCCCAGGATCGCAGCGGCATCGTTGACCAGGTAGCGGGTGGCGAAGTTGTCAGCTCCATCCAGGATCAGGTCATAGTCTGCGAACAGCTCCAGGGCGTTGGTGGCGTCAAGCCTCAGATCGTGGAGCCGGACCTCCACGAGCGGGTTCAGTGCGGCGATGGCGTTCCGGGCTGATTCGATTTTGGGCCGTCCGACGTCGGCAACACCGTGGATTACCTGACGCTGCAGGTTGCTCAGATCCACGGAGTCGTCGTCGACGATTCCCAGCGTCCCTACCCCGGCGGCGGCAAGGTAGAGCAGCGCCGGCGAACCGAGGCCCCCGGCGCCGATGACCAGGACCTTGGCGTTTTTCAGCCTCCGCTGCCCCAGGGCCCCGATCTCGGGAATAATAAGGTGCCGGGAATAGCGTTCCACCTCGGCCGGAGTAAGTTCACCGGCGGGCTCCACCAGCGGTTCGAGAGAAACAGGGGAGACATTTTCGGTGAATGTTGAAGCCATACTTC
>NZ_QAIQ01000635.1:0-1251 GCF_003061105.1 Arthrobacter sp. HMWF013 | reverse complement strand
CGGTCATATTACCGCACAGTAAAGTGGAGATAACTGCAAGGGAAAGTAGGACAACTGTGGTCCATGAAGCACGGGCTGACCGGGCGTCCGGCGGCGAACCTGCCGTACCTCCGCGCACGGGACAACGATCGGCCCGGCTTCCCCGGGATGAGCGGCGCGCGCAGCTGCTCGCGGCGGCCCAGGAGGTCTTCGTTGCCAACGGCTACCACGGTGCCGCGATGGACGAGATCGCGGAGACTGCCCATGTCAGCAAACCGGTGCTGTATCAGCATTTCCCCTCCAAACGGGAGCTGTATATCGCCTTGCTGGACAGCCATCTCGCTTCCCTGACGGATCTGATGCTTGGCGCGCTGAACTCCACCACAGACAATGACGAACGCGTTCAGGCTGTGATGCGGGCGTACTACCGGTTTATCGCCAGCGACGACCAGGCCCACCGGCTGGTCTTCGAGTCGGATCTGATCAACGATCCCGACGTCAGCTCCAGGCTGGAAACCTTCAACAAGACTTTCGCTGATGCTGTGGCACGCGTCATCGCCGAAGACACCAAGCTGCCGCACCTCGAGGCACAGTTGCTGGGCCGCGGATTGGCCGGAATGGCCCAGGTCAGCGCCCGCTACTGGCTGGAAACGGACGGTAATCTTGACCTCGATGTGGCCAGCGACCTGATTTACCGTTTAGCTTGGCGCGGAATCTCGCGCTTTCCCAAAGAGACCTAGACTACAAATAAGAGACACAAAATAAATTTTGATTGGCTGGGAGGCCCCGCATTGGAAATTAAGATCGGCGTACAGAATATTGGCCGCGAAATCGTCCTGGAATCCAACCAGGACGCCGACGCCGTTGCCAAAATTGTCGAAGCGGCCATCACCAAGGGCAGCGAGCTTCGCCTGACGGATGACAAGGGACGCGTCATCATCGTTCCCGGCAATGCCTTGGGCTACGTGGAAATCGGTGCCGAAGAAGCCCGCCGCGTCGGTTTCGGCCAGTTCTAACCGCAGGCATCCATGCTTTCGCTCACCATTGTTGTCCTCGCGACAGCGGCCGCCGGTTTTATCGTCTGGGCAAATGACAAACGCCATACCCGGTACGGCATGGGCCTGCCCGCAGGGGTTGCCGTTGCCGTGGGCGCGTTCAGCTGGATCATTTTCATGGCGGCAGGTTTGGGCTACAAGCCGGGGCTGACCTGGATCCCCTGGGTCCTGCCGATGGTTCTCGGCACGGCGGCGGCCATTGGAGCTGTCATCTACC
>NZ_QAIQ01000080.1 GCF_003061105.1 Arthrobacter sp. HMWF013 | reverse complement strand
GTGTTGTCAGAGCACAAGGGTGCCGAACTTTTCGTACAGTTGGCTGCAGGAGTGACCAGGAAAGACATCGAATTCCATTTTTACGGGCGCGCTGTTGGCAATTGGGCAGCACTCGCCGAAAAAGCGGGGATAGTCGTTCATGGTGCATACGACCCTGCCGACCTTCCCCGCATTATGGCGTCCACCGACCTTGGCGTTGTCCTCCCTGTGTGGGAGGACAACGGACCGCAGGTTGTCATGGAGTTCATCAACTACGGAGTGCCCGTCTTGGCAACAAGAATGGGCGGCATCCCGGACTTCGTAACCTCAACTAACGGATTCTTGTTCGACCCGGCAGCCGTGGAAGAGGCCATTGCATATGTGGATGGCGCCGACATCGCGTCGCTGAGGGGCATGGCCTCAGCTATGCCCCGGCTCACCTCGCCGGCTGAACACCAGCAGCACGTACAACGCATCTACATGGAGGCCTTGCTCCCAGGATAGTCGACGCAGCTCGGGTCAATCATGGCGCGGCTAAAGGCGGCGATTCCCCTTCCGTTCGACGGGCCGTTCGTATTCGCAGGCCACATAAAAGCCCGAAGCTGAATACTCGTATTGACACTGCGTGCGACCACTGATCAGGAGAATATTTACTTCGGCGGTGTGAATCTCAACTTTTTCCGGTTTGGTGGCCACGCGTTTTGGATGCCGAGGGTTGGTGCCTGCAAAAATAGCTATGCGCTTTCACCCACGTGGTCCACGGAAACCGTGCTGTCCGGCCGAGCCCGGGCGACGTGCGCCGCACGTGGAACCAATGTCGGCTTGTGAGGCTGGCTCGTCTTCAGTTGTCCATCAAATGTTGGCGGGGAAAACCGAGCGGCATGTCGTCTGCGTTGTTCTGTCTGGACTTGCTTTGACGGGTCATGGACTTCGATTTTCCGACTTTACCGACGCATTTTCTCGCTTGGGCGCGGGCATATTTGCCGCTTTGGACCACCGGCCCAGTGCTCCGGGCGGAGTGAACAGCCAGGCGAACCCGAACTTGTCGGCCGCCCGAGCCATCGCAACCGGGACGAGTGTGGCAAGAATAACGCCGGTAATTAGTATGCCGGGCACAGAGTCAACGCCGAGGCGCGTCAACGCGATTCTCGTGCCTGCGGCTATCATCACGTGGACGACGTATATCTGAAGAGTGTATCGTCCAAGGATTCGAAAAACCCACGAAATGACTGGCACCCTCGAGAAGAATGCGGCAACCGATAAGAGAGCCACAATGCCAGTGGCCGCCGCTAGCATGCTCAACGGCCTCACCCACCAGGCCGATACCCCGATGTTTTGAGTGCCAGGCATAACCCCCAAAAGGACCATGGCCACGAAAAGAGTGCTTGATACCGAGGCCACAAGGGCGATTCTCGTCCATGTTCCGCTTAGCGCCATGCCGACGCGTCTGAGCCCGAGGGCAGATCCCACGACGACGAAGAATAGCAACGACAGGCCCCGCATTCCGAACCAGCCGTCCGGGTTCCAGCCCCATGCTAGGCAACTGATGACACCTACACCAATGAGTGCAACCGAGGCTCTCCGGCGTGATCTCCATGCCGCTGCCACGACAGCGACAATTGTGCCAACGGCGAGGAATGGCAAAAACCACAGATGTGCTGGCATTGCCCACACATGCAGAAGCGAATCCCATTCCCTATTGTTGTTACGCACGTTGCTGGTGAGGATTTCCGCGATGCTCTGGATGAAGAACCAGATCAGGTACAGGTACAGGGCAAAAGTAGCCCGTTCTCGGATGTAACCTTTGTTCCCACGTTTCCCGACAGCGCCAGGAATGAACATCCCGAGCAAGAACGCCAAAGCGGGCATACGGAACACGTAGAGAGCATTGTTAAATTGGCCGATCGGCGACCCGATATCCAGGATTCTCGCTGACACCATGCCGTCGACCGTGTGATTGAAAACGACGCCCACAATGACCAAGCCGCGGGCTACATCGATTACCGGCATCCTACTAGAGTCGTTTCTCCCCATGCTTTTCAGACTAGCGCCTCTTCCCGTGTCGCACCGATTCACTGTTCGGTGGTACCTCCCGGTATCCTTTGGGACATGGGGACTGCCAACCAGGCCATCAGTTTGCGGCCTTCGCTGCTGACGCCGACCAAAGCCAAGACACCCTTCTCAACGATATTGCTGTGGGTGGGCCTGTTCTCTGTGTCCTGGGATAGGTTCGCAGGGATCAGTGTTGGTACGTTCAACCTGAAGCTACCCATTGTGGCATTCGCTCTGGCATTTGCCCTGACGCTGGTGGATCGTGTAGCTCTCCGCAGACCTCCCATGGGTGCCCACCCTGCAATCGGTCTCGCCTTAGCAGTCATCATCGCCTATTTCGTGGGAGCCCTGTTTGCGCTTGATACTCAACTGGCAGTAATTCAGTTTGGAACGGTAGTCCTGGGCGCATTTCTTCCATTTCTGGCAGTTTTCACGAACCTCCGCACCTTTGGAGGGCTGGACTCCGCGCTGACAGCTTTCATTAGGGGCGGCATCCTGGCGTCGGTATTCGGGCTTTATCAGCTGACCGCATTTTACGCTGGCCTGCCGCAACTAATCCAATATGAGGCCACGGGGGGTGGGTTGGGTCGCATTTCTTCGTTCTCATATGAAGCCGCTTACTTCGCTTATTTTCTCATCTTGGTGATAGCCGCTGTATTTGCGCGAGCTCATATTACCAAGGCGTCCATTAATATATGGCTTGTAGGATTTTTGCTAATTGTTCTGATCCTGGCGAACAGTCGAGCGACCGTATTCACCCTGCCTCTCCTTCTCGTCCTAGCTTTCTTCCGTCGTCCAGATAAGTCCTTGACCAAGAAACTGACGCCTCTCTTCCTCATTACCATCTGGGTATTGGTGTTCATGTGGTTAGCACTGCCCGACATTTACGAAACATTCTTTGAGCGGGCCGCAACTATCTTCGATCCCACCGAACAGTCTTCTAACGCTCCGCGCCTCGACACGTATGACGCCGCGTGGGTGATCGCTCAGCAGGACTTACTGACTGGCATCGGCGGTGGAAACTTTAGGGATGCGTTGGCGGCCATGACGGGAGTTCACGTCCCCGGAATTTCTGCCAATGAATTGATCGCCAACAACGTTTGGCTCCAGGCATTGCTGGATGGGGGAGTGATTCTTCTCGCCGCCGAAGCCATCCTAGTGATAGTTGCAGCACGCACGCTATACAGGCGTGCGATCCCAGGAGCGCGCCTTCTCATGGCTGGATGGTTGTCCGCGTTGCTCGTCTCATCAATGGTTACATCCTATTTTTTCGACGTTAAGATTTGGGTTGTTTTAGCTTTGGCGCTTGCTGTAGCCAAGGACCAGATCGGCTCTGCCCCGGAATTCATCGGGGTACATAGCGGACGAACGAGGCAACCGTCGAGTTTGTCCTCCGGTACCTAGCGCGTATCAACATCCTCAAACACAAGAAAAGTCTGTGTATCCAGAACTCCGGGCATTGACTGGAGCTGGTCGAAGATCACCCGCCGCAGATCAATGTTGTCGATGGCGCGAACCAGCAGGATCACATCGAAGTCTCCTCCCACTAGTGCGATGTGGTGCACCTCCGGGATTGACCTCAGCTCTTCACGCAGCTCACGCCAGGAATGCTGGCTTACCTTGAGCGTCACGTAGGCGGAGGACTTCAGGCCTGCCTTGATGGGGTCCACCAGGGCGGTGAACTTGGTCAGGACGCCTTCGCCGGTCAGCCTGGCGATCCGCGTATAGGCATGGGCCCGGGAGATATGGACGTTTTCGGCCACCTGCGTCACGGACATCCTGCCGTCCCGGGTGAGCTCACTGATGATCCTGCGATCGACGTCGTCCAACGGCACCTCGGCGCTGTCTCCTTCACGTCCTGCCAATTCGTCCACTGCTCCCACTCGTTGTCCAGATCACACTTACGATTCGTCTTCCAGACTAGGCCCATCCGGCGGTACCTTCCACGATTCGTGGAAGTGCTGGATACGAAACGCGTCTCGGGACGATACTGGGTTTGACTAGTGGCTACAGAAGGACTGACCAATGACGATCTCCGCGGACCACTCTGCGCCGGACCGGGCGCAGCGGCTGCCGGCTGAAGATGCCGTATCGGAAGCGGTGCGCAAGTTCGGCATCACTGCCGAGGACTACATGCTTCCCGCCCACCACCAGATTGAAATGGTGGGCCCAGACGGACGGCTCAAGGCCGAAAGCGAGCAGGGCACCGAGCCCGGCCACGAATACCCGCTGCCCGCCGACGAAGAACTGTTGGCAGCATACGAGCAACTAGTCGTCGGGCGCCGGGTCAACGACCAGAATTCGGCACTCGTCCGGCAGGGGCGCATGGCCGTCTACCCGTCCAGCCATGGCCAGGAAGCCTGCCAGGTGGCAGCCGCGCTTTGCCTGTCCGCCGGCGACTGGATCTTCCCCACCTACCGGGACGCTGTGGCCGTGATGGCACGGGGAGTCGATCCGGTGGAGGCCATGACCATCTTCCGGGGCGACTGGCACAGCGGCTACGATCCCGCCAAGCACAAGGTGGGAATCCAGTGCACCCCGCTCACCACCCAGCTCCTGCACGCCGTGGGAGTGGCCCACGCGGCCAAGCTCCGTGGCGAGGACACCGTGGTGCTGGCGATGTGCGGCGACGGAGCCACCAGCGAGGGCGACTTCCACGAAGCCCTGAACTTCGCCGCCGTCTTCCACCTGCCCGTGATCTTCTTCGTCCAGAACAACAAGTACGCCATCTCAGTGCCGCTGTCACAGCAGTCCGTGGCTCCGTCGCTCGCCCACAAGGCGGTGGGCTACGGCATGGCCGGCGAACGCGTGGACGGCAACGACGTGGTGGCCCTCCTCGCCGTCCTTGACCGGGCAGTCAAGCTTGCCAGGGACGGCTCGGGGCCGCTCCTGGTGGAAGCGAACACCTACCGGATGCAGGCACACACCAACGCCGATGACGCCTCCCGTTACCGGCCGGACGGCGAGGTGGCCGAGTGGCTGGCCAAGGACCCGATCAGCCGGATGAAGACCTACCTCACGGACCGGGGGCTGCTGGACGACGGCGACGCCCGGATTGCGGCGAAGGCGGAAGCAGTTGCCACCCAGCTCCGCGAGGGGCTGAGCGAGGATGTCCCCGTGGACCCGCTGGAACTCTTCAGGCACGTGTTCTCGGCACCCACACCGCAGCTGAAGGAGCAGTCCGCCATGCTCGCGGATGAACTTGCCCGCGAAGCGTCACCCGAGGAGCCCACCAAATGAGTCCCACCGTGACCACGTCCTCCGAGGCCAACGGCAATGTCAGCGCGGCCACCGCGCGGGCCGCTGCTTCCGCCGCAGCCGTCCAGGAAGCAACAGGACCGCAGGCCATCACTATGGCCAAGGCCCTCAACACGGCCTTGGCTGATGCCATGCAGGCCGACCCGTCCGTCCTAGTGTTCGGCGAAGACGTGGGTATGCTGGGCGGCGTCTTCCGCATCACCGACGGTCTGACCAAAACGTTCGGCCAGCAGCGCTGCTTCGACACCCCGCTGGCCGAGTCCGGCATTGTGGGCATGGCCGTGGGCATGGCCATGAACGGGATGCGGCCCGTGGTGGAGATGCAGTTCGACGCCTTCGCGTATCCGGCGTTTCAGCAGATCGTCAGCCACGTGGCCAAGATGCACAACCGCACCAAGGGCGCGCTGAAGCTGCCGATGGTGATCCGCGTTCCCTACGCGGGCGGGATCGGGGGAGTGGAGCACCACTGCGACTCCTCCGAGTCCTACTACGCCCACACGGCCGGCCTGAAGGTGTTCACACCTGCAACCGTCGCCGACGCCTACCGCATGCTGCGGGAGGCCATAGATTCGGATGACCCGGTCATGTTCATGGAACCCAAGAAGCTCTACTGGTCCAAGGACTTGGTGGACCTCGCGGACCTCCGCGCGCAGCACGCAGCCAACGCTGATTCGGGCACGTCCTCCGAAGGCAAGGCCGCCGTGGCCCGTCCCGGGACCGACGCGACCCTGATTGCCTACGGACCGTCCGTTCCGACGGCGCTTGCCGCGGCCGCGGCGGCTGCCGAGGAGGGCCGCTCGCTGGAAGTCATCGACGTCCGCTCGATCGTTCCCTTCGATGACGAGACCGTGTGCGCGTCTGTCCGCAAGACCGGCCGGGCCGTGGTGATCGCCGAAGCACACGGCTTCGCCTCCGTCTCCTCTGAGATCGTGGCGCGGGTCCAGGAACGCTGTTTCCATTACCTCGCGGCGCCGATCCGCCGGGTGACGGGGTTCGACATTCCGTACCCGGCACCGAAGCTTGAGCACTACTACCTGCCCGGCGTGGACCGTATCCTCGACGCCGTTGACGACCTCCAGTGGGAGAACTAGACATGACTTCAGCACTGCAAGTATTTATGCTCCCCGACCTGGGCGAAGGCCTCACCGAGGCCGAACTGCTCAACTGGCTGGTGGCCGTGGGGGATGAGATCCGGGTGGACCAGCCCATCGCCGAAGTGGAAACGGCCAAGTCCGTGGTGGAGGTGCCCTCCCCTTACGCTGGCACTGTCACCGTGCTCCATGGTGAGCCCGGGCAGACGCTCGAGGTGGGCAAGCCGTTCATCTCGGTGGCTCCCGTGGGGGGTCCGGCTCCTGCGGCTGAAGCCGCGGCAGATACGTACCGAGAAGAGGAGAAGGCCGGTTCAGGGAATGTGCTGATCGGCTACGGGACACCGGGCGGCAGTGGTACCACCGGGCGTACCCGGGCTCCACGCGGGTTGGCGTCTTTGGGCCCAGATGGCGACAGTTCATCGCCGCGACCGTCTGACGCCGAGAAGGCGGCCGATGACCTGCTGCTGCTCCGCACCAGGGTTCCCGGGAAGCTGGGCGCGGTCATCTCCCCGCTGGTGCGGCGGATGGCCCGGGAACACGGCGTTGACCTCGGAGCGGTGCACGGGTCCGGCGACAGGGGGCTGATTATGCGCAAGGACGTGGAGGCTGCCATCAGCAGTCCGGCGCAGGCAGCGGCAGACACTACGGATGTGGAAACGCCGGTATCCGTACTGGCCCCAACACCGAAACCAACCCAGGGCGCCGAAGGAACTGACTCCCGCACAGGGCTGGGCATTTCGGCCCGGACCCCGGTGAAGGGCGTCCGTAAGGCCGTTGCCGCCAACATGGCCCGGAGCCGTTCGGAGATCCCCGAAGCCACTGTCTGGGTTGATGTGGATGCCACCGCACTCGTGGAGCTGCGGGCAGGGCTCAAAAAGTCCGATCCGCACAAAACGCCGGGCCTTCTCGCGTTCATCGCCCGTTTTGTCACGGCCGGGTTAAAACGGTTCCCCGAGCTGAACACCCGCATCGAAGCCTCTGCCGAGGGCTCGCAGGAGATCGTCTCCTTCGAGGGGATCAACCTTGGTTTCGCGGCCCAGACGGACCGCGGCCTGATGGTTCCCTCCATCCGCAGCGCGGACAAACTGAGCGCCCGCGAACTGGACGCGGAGATCCGCCGGCTCACCGCCGTCGTACGCGACGGCAAGGCGACACCCGAGGAACTGGGCAGCGGGACGTTCACGCTGAACAACTACGGTGTCTTCGGCGTCGATGGTTCCGCGGCCATCATTAACCACCCCGAGGTGGCGATCCTGGGGGTGGGACGCATCATGGACAAGCCGTGGGTGGTGGACGGCGAGCTCGCTGTCCGCAAGGTCACCGAGCTGACTCTGACCTTCGACCACCGGGTGTGCGACGGCGGCACGGCGGCCGGATTCCTGAGGTTCGTTGCCGACTGCATGGAGTATCCAGCGGCAGTGCTGGCCGACATGTGAGGCCGAGGGGCAGCGAAGAAAATTTCCGGTCTTACTGGCCGCTTCTAGATCCCGTATTCGACGGCAAGTTCCGCCGCCCAGTCCGTCATATCCGACGCGCTCATGGCACCACTGATAGCCAGAACGCGGGCAATATCACCGGTGAAGTAGCTGGAACCAACACCGTTCGCACCGAGTTTTACGCCGTCAGACGTATTCATGTTGGTCGTGCCGCTGACGACAGCACCAGAGTCGGACTTGAGGCGGGAGGAACTGCCATCAAACGCCACTATGACCACGCGCCATAGGTTTGTAAGGGTGACCGTGTTATCAATCATCGACTGCGCGTCAGCGGTAGTGCTTACAGCCGCCCGCACGCCCACGTCCCCGACCTGTGTGTGGATCAAATGGTAGTGGCTTGTTGAGGGTGATGCGAGGATGCGCTGCGATCCCACGGCCCGGATGCGGGTAATGAGCGCGTAGGTGACGGGCTGGTTGATCATGGATACGCCCAAAGCGCTGCTGAGCGACTGCCCCATTGCAGCATCGAACGTTGCGATCTTCCGCCCGCCGGGGCCGGCCGTGGACATCTTCGGGTAGTTGGTACCCCGCGTACTAATCGTGATTGGGACGCTGCCCCGCTCGGATGACCATGTGGTGATGTCGGCGCCGTTATCGAAGGCGAGGGCATTGGGGTCCAGGTCAAAGATGACAGGTTTGCCTTGCGCTACCGCCTGTTCGGGAAGGGCAAGCGGCCCGCCTGTAACCTCGAGCAGAAAAAGCTTGAACTCAGGCACCGGGAACGACGGCCCACCGCTGTGCCCGAAAACATGAGTGTCAAGCAGGGTGGCCTTGCTAAATCCATTCAGCTTGTCCTTGAGCTTCTGCCCGTGGAGCGCCAAGGGAACCACATTGTCATTAGATGAGCCGACGATGAAGATGGGCACGCCGTTAAAGTCCGCCGCCGTGCGGAGCGCCGGATCATAGCCTGCAGTCTTGGCTGCGTAATCAGAACTGTTGGGCGCGATGCCGTAAGCGGTGCGGATCAGGGCGTCCCGGCCGCCGCCCGCGTCGTACCGCTGCCGCAGATCCACAACCGGGTCAGAGAGGAAGATGCCGAGCGCGTCAGGGAAGACTCCCATTGTGACGGCGTTCAGTGCACCGAGGCCGCCCATGCTGGTGCCATGCAGGATCACGCCAGAGATGGGCGCCTTGGTAAGTGCGTACTCGTACAGGGCACGGGCGTCGGCCAGCGCCGAGGGTGAGCCGTAGCTGTTGCCGTGGAAATTGGCCGTCGCGATGGCAACGCCAAGCTCAGATGCCGCGTTCGGCAAGCTTGCCTCGTAGAACTTGTCCCCGCCCGCGTCGGTGCCTTTGAACTGAATCACCAGAGGCAGGGGCGTCGAGTAATTCCACCGTGCAGGCCACTGGATGCGTGCGGCCTGGTCGCCATTCACCGTCACCAGCGAGGGGGACGTGGGCAGCGGCTTGCCCGCCGCTTCCTTTGCCAATGAACGCGCGTAAGCGTGCTGCCGCTTTGTCTCTTCTGTTCGCCTTGTGATCGAATTCGTCGCAAGCTTCGACTGGCTGGCGAAAACCGTTCCGCCTTCGGCAAGAATCGTGGCAGAAAGGTCAGGAAGTTGGGCCGGGAGGATCTTTGCATTCGCATCCAAAGTCGCGACGCCCGACGGTGTCGCCTTCTCAGCAGCTGGGATATATGTGTTGGTCGGCAGGGTCTTATCATCGGGAGCAGCCTGGGCCCTGCCCGCACCCATAGCGGAAGCACCGGTTAGCGCAGTTATCAGGGTTCCTAGTCGGAGAAGCCCTCGGCGCTTAACGCCGGAATCGCCCAGCGATGCCCGTTGCTCCCCAATACCAATCTCTTTGACCATAAGCAGAAGTTATTTGGCTAGGAGTTGCACAACCACCGTGGAGGTTACGCGTTTTGTTGCCTAGCGAGTACTCACGTGGTGTGGGTGCTACTCGAATCGGGGCGCTCACGTGACGAGTACGCGACTATTACGTGGAGCAGCGACCTAACGTTTAAGCGCCCGCGAATTGGACGTGCGAATGGGACATGAAACTTAGGGACCCACGACCAACACGGGTCGCAGGTTCTGTATCTTGGGCATCCTCCCGGAGTCTTTCTACGCTGACCGCAGCAAAGATTACTTCTAAGTGGCGGCCCAGACAGACCGCGGTCTGATGGTTCCCTCCATCCGAAACGCGGACAAAATGAGCGTCCGTGAACTGGACGCGGAGATCCGCCGGCTCACCGCCGTCGTACGTGACGGCAAAGGGACGCCCGAGGAACTGGGCAGAGGAACGTTTACGCTGAACAACTACGGCGTCTTCGGGGTGGACGGTTCCGCGGCCATCATCAACCACCCTGAGGTGGCAATCCTCGGGGTGGGGCGCATTATGGACAAGCCGTGGGTGGTGGACGGGGAACTCGCTGTCCGCAAGGTCACCGAGCTGACGCTCACCTTCGACCACCGCGTCTGCGACGGCGGCACGGCAGCCGGATTCCTGAGGTTCGTTGCCGACGCGATCGAGAACCCCAGCTCGCTGTTTGTGGACATCTAAGAGCCGGGATTTTCGCTGAATTCCACGCCCGGTCGAGGCGCCCGCAAGGCGCTCCGCCCTGGCTCCATCCAGCCTTCCCCCAGCAGGGTTATAGAAACGTTATGTAAGCTGGATGGGTGAATTCTTGGTCAAGTAGTGGAACTTCAGCAATTATGGAAGGCCCGGTGGCGCCCGGAAACGGGCTCATGTCTGGGCGGAAGCACGCCCTCGACGGGCTGCGGACCGTCGCGGTGGCGTTCGTCTTCCTCTTCCATACCGTGACGGAACTGGTCCCGGGCGGGTCCATCGGCGTGGACGTGTTCTTCACCCTCAGCGGCTTTGTCATCACCCTGCTGATCATGAAGGAATACCAGGCAACGGGCCGGCTGCGCCTGGGCGTCTTCTACGCCAAGCGGCTCGCCCGTCTCTGGCCGGCGCTGCTGGCCGTCTGCGCCGTGGTGGTGACTGTTGGCTTTGTCTTTCCCCGGTCGGGGTGGGGCGGCCAGGAAGCCAACGCCATACCGGCGGCCTCCTACGTGATGAACCTGGCCAACTTCGGCGTTTTCGGTTCCTCCACCGGCGGGAACGCGCTGAGCCCCACCTGGACCCTGGCCGTGGAGGAGCAGTTCTACCTGGTGTGGCCGGTGCTCCTGCTGGTCATGCTTCGGTTCTGGAAAGTCCGCACCGTCGCCTGGTTGACCGCTGCCCTGGCAGCAGGCTTCCTGATCTCGCGGTTTTTCCTGGTATCAGCCGGGGCGCCGCTGGCCCGGCTCTACAACGGGCCGGACACCCGGGCCGATCAGCTGCTGTTGGGATGCACCCTGGCCCTGGTGTTTGCGTCGGTCACTCCCGGCTCCCGGGTCCATGCCTCGCTGCAGGCCGGTGCACGCTGGGCCGGTCCGCTCGCCGGGCTTGCCCTGGTGGCCGCGGTGTTCGTTCTCCACGAGCCGGCTACGCCCGGTACGTGGTTCAGCGTCTTCTGGACCTTTGGCCCCACGGTGTTGGCACTGCTGGCCGGGGTGGTCATCGGGTCGCTGGTCCTCCGGCCGGCCGGTCCCGCCTCCAGGATCCTGAGCCACCCCTGGCTTGCCAACCCCGGCCGCGACCTGTCCTACGCCGCCTACCTCTGGCACCTGCCGGTCTATCTCCTGCTGATGCCGCTTGTCCCGTCGCTCTGGGTCCGCGTGCCGCTGGCGGCAGCCCTGACGGTACTGATGGCCTACCTGTCGTTCCGGTTCGTGGAACGGCCCCTCCGCCGCTGGGCCTCCGCAAAGCTGGATCCCGCCGTCGTCCGTTCCGTCCCCGAACGGGAGCTGGCACTTGCGGGGCGGGCGTCCTGACCTGTCTTTCGGTGGAACCGGCTACGACGCGTCGATCATGCTGACGCCGTCCGTCAGTTCCAGCCACAGCTCAGACTCGGTGGCCAGGCTGCCGGGGCAGGCCAGAGCCAGTTCCATGAGCCCGTTGCTGCTGGCGGTGGCACGCACGGCCATCCGGTAGGTGACGTCAACGTCCTTGTCGTTCTTGAAGCGCAGCCGGGCTTCCTGGAGTTCGATCTCCTGGCTGCCGTCGCGCAGGTTGACGTAGGTTGACGCCACATCGGTGACCACTTCCACGGGCTTGCCGGCGGCCGTCTTGACCGCCTCGATCTCCGAAGCCATCACCAGCGCCGTGGTGGCCTCATCGCCGGATTCGCCAGTGGGCTCCAGGGCGGCCTGGTAGGTGGTGAACGTACACTGCAGACCGGCGTTCCGGTAACGCAGCATGCCGTCCTTGACCTCTTCCCTGGTCCAGCCTGCGGGTTCCTTGATGGCCCAGACGGGCGGGGTGCTGAAATCGGACTCGTCAAACAGGTAGATGGCGCCGGCGGCTTCCGCCCCGGCACTGGGCGAGGCATCGGCCGATTCCTGCGGCTCTGCTGACTCGCTGACGCTGGGAGCCGGGGCGGCGACGGGTTCCGTGCTTCCGCCGCCGAGGCCGTTGACTGCCAGGATGCCTGCGACGGCGATGACCGCCACCACGCCCACTCCGCCTGCCACCCAGCCCCACACGGGCATGCCGGACTTCGGCGCCTGGGTGAAGGCGGGCGCTTGGCCGTATTGCTGGCTGGGGTCACCGTAGGGCTTCTGGCCCGGCTGCTGTCCGTAGTGCTGCTGGCCGTACTGCTGCGGCTGGGGAGGGGGCCAGCCCTGGCCCTGCGCCGGAGCCGGCGGAACCGGCGGGTAGCCCGGACCGTCCTGCGGCTGCTGCGGCTGGTTGTCAGGCTGCTGCGGCCATCCTGGCTGCTGGTTGTTGTTCACTTGATCCCCAATAATCGGCGCGAAGGTGCAGGAC
>NZ_QAIQ01000634.1 GCF_003061105.1 Arthrobacter sp. HMWF013 | reverse complement strand
ACCCAAAACCCACCGCAGGTAGGCTCATTCCCGGACTGGAAATTGTCTAGATCCCGGGGGTTTCAAGGGCATTTTCATCCAAAACCTACCAAACCCACCTGGGAACTACACCTCCATAAGGAGGTATCTAGCTAATAGTTCTTCAGAGGCAGAAATACATACACTAAGGCTCCTACGTAGAGGTATTGATGTTTAGGTAGGTTTAGTAGGTTTAGATAGATAGAAGGCCTTCATCCCTTTAGTAGCGCTGTTTTTGAATCTGATTTCGACCCTACCGACCGGTTGGGTCTAGTAGGTTCCAGTAGGGCTTGGCGCCGGTGCACTTCATCAACAGCAGATTCAGCTCGACTTGTCCGGCGTTGCTCTCACTGGTTTTCTTCACGCATTGAGGGCCGGCTGGCTTGACTCTGCCGCTCGCGCTGGCGGATCTGTATCGACAGCATCCATGCAACGCAAGATTCTGGTCTGGATAGGCTGAGTGATTCCCGAGACTGACAATCGTTCTTCGTTTGGCTAAGACAGTGCCGCGACCTGCTCGGGCTTTGGGCCGGCAGCATGCCCTGACCGCTCCCGCAGCACGCGCGCTACCGTCGTCTTCGAGGTGCCCAGCCGCTCAGCAATGGCCCGCTGCGAGAGGCTCTCCTCGGCCAGTTCAAGGATCTGCTCCGGCCTCACGTCGGGCTTGGTCCGCGGTGGTCCAGACGGGTGGTTCGCACGTGGTCCGCGGACCGGTCCACCCTGCGGTCCGCGGTGGTCCGCGAGTGGTCCGGATTTTGCCCCGTGGTGGTCCACATTCTCTGGTCCGCCCCGTTCCTGGACCAGTCGGGCCAGCGCCCGCTTCCGTCGCTGGGAGACGGAGCCGACCGGGGGAGCGACGGCGAGCTGCACGGTCGTCTCGGTGGCGAAGAACAGGCTGACGGGCATGATGGCGGCCAGGAACGCCCCGAAGACGACTGTGCCGTCGACCGGGATCGGGACGCCGCCCGGGGCAAGGACGTGGGCGGCGTTTGCGGCGACCGAGACCGCCGTGAAGAATCCGACCGCAGACCACGACATCACCGTGGATTCCCCGCGGGCACGCTGGACTGAGGCTGCCACGGCGTACACCAGGATGGTGGAGTCGACGACGATCGGGACCAGCCACCTCAGCTGCGGTGCGACCCCCGCCCATTCGGCTGCCTGGATCAGGCCCTGAAAGGAAAGCGTGAAGCTGGCCACTGCCAGGATCCCGACCAGGGCCATGGATGCCATCGTCATTGTTCGGCTGTCGGGTTCAATTCTCGAGCTTGTCATCAGTTACGTTCTCCCTCACCGTCTGCCCCGCGACTTCCTTTTGGACCACGCGGGACGCTCAGTCTAGGGCCGGTTTGGCCCACACATCCAGTAGTGTGGACCGGTCCGTGGCCCACCCACGGACCACCTGTTGGACCAAGGGTGGTCCACCCTAGCCGGGGGGTGCCGACAGTTTTGCCCATTTCCGTACACATAAGGCTTATGAAGAACCGCGCTGCCACCCTGATCACCGCCCTCCTGCTCGCCGGTGCCACCCTCACCGAATGCTCCACTGCAGGCACCCTGGTTCAGGGGACTGCCCCCGGTTTTGTTGACTCCTTGACCTAGCGAGCTGGTGCT
>NZ_QAIQ01000633.1:17963-24099 GCF_003061105.1 Arthrobacter sp. HMWF013 | reverse complement strand
CGAGGTCCTTGCGGAGCTGGGCGTACGGGTTGTCCACGCCGTTGCGGTGGTTTTTCGCGGCGATGCTGCCCAGGACGTCACCCAGCTTCCCTGAACCCGGTTGTCCCGAACCGCTGCCATAGCGTTTGTCGTAGTGCTTGGCGACGTCGGCAAACAGGCCCGTGAATCCCGTGGTGGAGGTCTGGCCGGCCATGTCATAGTCAGCGCCGAGCAGGGCCGCACCCACGACGTCGGCACCGGCATGGGTCATCTTTTCGGCGCCGATCACCAGCACGGTCTTCGCGGTACCTGCCAGGAGGGACTTGGTCCCCTGTTGGAAAGCTGCTGAACCGGAAGCGCAGGCGTTTTCCACCCGGGTGGCAGGAACGTAGGCCAACTGGTCCGAGACCTGCAGTGCGAGCGAGGACGGGAAGGCCAGCGGCATCATGCCGGAGTTGAATTGGCCGAGGTAGATTTCGTCGATCTGGCCGGGCTCGATCCCGGCATTGTTGATGGCGTCGGTGGCCACCTGGACGATCAGCGATTCGAGGGTCTCGTCCGTGAGTTTGCCGAACCGGCTGTGTCCCCAGCCGGTGAGCAGGACGTCCTTGCCGAACTGTTCGCGCAGGCTCATGCTGTGGCTCCTTCCAGGGCGGTAGCGGTCTCATCCAGGGCGACCGTGAACGCAGCCTCGGTCTTCCCTCGGATCTCCTCCACGGTGACCCCGGGGGCCAGGCGCGTCAGCGTCAGCTGCCGCCCGCCGTCGTCCGTTGTGGGCAGGTCAAAAACGGCGAGGTCGCTGATGATCCGGTCCACGCAGCTCAGGCCGGTGAGCGGCAGCGTGCATTCGGTGACGATCTTGGCGGTGCCGTCCTTGGCGTTGTGTTCGGTCAGCACCACCACCCGGGGTGTGCCGGCTACGAGGTCCATGGCGCCGCCCATGCCCTTGACCATCTTGCCGGGGATGGTCCAGTTGGCGAGGTCGCCGCTGCCGGAAACCTGCATGGCGCCGAGGATGGCCACCTTGACGTGGCCGCCACGGATCATGCCGAAAGACGTGGCGGAGTCGAAGATGCTGCCGCCGTCGAGCACGGTGACTGTCTGCTTTCCGGCGTTGATGAGGTCCGCGTCTTCCTCGCCGTCGTACGGAAAGGGGCCCATACCCAGCAGGCCGTTTTCGCTCTGCAGGACCACGCGGACGCCGTCGGGCAGGTTGTTGGCCACCAGCGTGGGGATGCCGATGCCGAGGTTGACGTAGTCGCCGTCGTTCAGTTCTTCAGCTGCGATGGCAGCCATTTCATCCCTGGTCCAGGCCATGGGGTTCTCCTTAGGTTCTTGAGGTTTGGGGGAGTGGCGGTGGCTAGGCGGGAACGGGTTCCGAAGTGCGCGGGCGGACGGTGCGCTGTTCGATGTCCTTGATCCGGCTGCTTGCCTGGACCAGCCGCTGGACGAAAACGCCCGGTGTGACGATGTGGTTCGGATCCAGGGCGCCCGGCTCCACAAGGACTTCGGCCTCAGCAATGGTGACCGCGCCTGCGGTTGCCACCACCGGGTTGAAGTTCCTTGCCGTGTAGCGGTAGATGAGGTTCCCGTCGGTGTCCGCCGTGTGCGCGTGAACGAGCGCGACGTCGGCCCTGATGGCGCGCTCCTGCACATACGTTTCGCCGTCGAACTCGGCCAGCGGCTTGCCTTCGGCCACGAGCGTACCGACGCCGGTCTTGGTGTAGAACGCCGGGATGCCGGCGCCGCCGGCGCGGAGGCGTTCGGCAAGGGTGCCCTGCGGAGTGAACTCGACGTCGAGTTTTCCGGCGAGGTACTGCTCGGCGAAGAGTTTGTTCTCGCCCACGTAGGACGCGATGACCTTACGGACCTGCCCGGCCTCGATCAGGACACCGAGGCCCTTGCCGTCCACGCCCATGTTGTTGGAGACAACTGTCAGGTCCCTGACGCCGGAATCGCGGACGGCCTCGATCAGGTCCGCCGGGATGCCGCTGAGGCCGAAACCGCCGACGGCGAGCGTCATGCCGTCCCGGAGTACGTCCGCCAAGGCAATGGCGGCATCGGATTTCAGTTTGGACATTGACGTCTCCTCGTTGAGCGTAGCGGTTCCTGCAATGACTGTCCCTGCACGATCCACTTTGTGGACTAAGGGCCTGACTTGGGAGCGTACGGGGCCGCATGACGGCCTGTCAAGGCTGGATATTCGCCGAAAAGACGCCATTTCTACACTGTGGACGATACACTCAGAGGTATCCACAATGTGGATAATTTGAGTGGATTGAGGAGTGGGATGAAGCAACTTCCCGTGCAGGGCGCCCAGGTTGTCAGCCGCATCGCCGGACTGCTGCGCATCGTCGGGCGCAGCGCTGACGGCTCTTCCTTGGTCGAGCTGGTGCGGGAGTCGGGCCTCACCCGGCCAACTGTCCACAGGCTCCTGAGTTCGCTGGCGTCCGAGGGGCTGCTGGACCACGACGCCCGCACCGGCAATTGGGTCCTGGGGCCGGAAATCCTGCTGATGGGATCGGTGGCTTCTGCCCGGTTTCCGCTGGAGGACATTGCCCGGCCCAGCCTGCGCAGACTGGCTGAGGAGACCGGCGAAAGTGCGTTCTTCTCCATTCGCCGCGGTTCAGAGACCGTGTGCCTGCTGCGCGAGGAAGGCAGCTTCCCCGTCAGGTCCTTTGTGCTCCATGAAGGAGTCCGTTTTCCGCTGGGTGTCGCCTCGGCGGGAACAGCGATCATGGCGTTCCTCCCCGGGGACGAGCAGGAACAGCTGCTGGCACATTGGGACGAGCACGCAGGGCCGTTCGCAGCGGCGCACACGGTGGACGTCGTCCGTGCCAACCTCGCCCGGACCCGCCAGGCGGGCTATGCGGTGAATCCCGGCCTTGTACTGGAGGGCAGTTGGGGGATGGGGGCCGCCGTTTTCGACCAGGCAGGCAGGCCTGCCTGGGCGCTGTCCCTGACCGGCATTGAACCCCGCTTCCGCGCCGAACGGCAGGAGGTCCTGGGCAGGCTGCTGATGGAGGAGGCCCACCGGATCACGGTGCAGCTGGGGCCCGGCAAAGACCTGTTGTGAAGCCCGGGGGCTGGTCCTACCCTTGCGGTAGGTCCGGACGCCGATGGCGCAGGCAGGGGCGCCGGCAAGGGAGTTGGCAGTAAGGGAGCAGGAATGAGCACCAGGATCTACTTCACCGAATACGGCGAGCCCACCGTGCTGCAGGTAGGCCCCGAGGAACTGCCTCCTCCCGGTTCGGGACAGGTCAGGGTGGAATTCCGGGCCGTGGGTGTCAATCCCTTTGACTGGAGCCTCGTGGCCGGTTTCCTCAAGGATGCCGCGCCCCTGGAATTCCCCTCCGTCCCCGGCAGCGAGGCGGCAGGCGTGGTGACTGAGGTGGGGCCCGCCTTCGAGGGTTTGCCGTTGGTGATGAAGTGATCTGGAGCGGCTTTACAGGCGCCTACCGGACCGCGGCGGTGGTGCCTGCGGAACAACTCACTCCCGTCCCGGTGGGGGTCAGCCTCGAGCAGGCGGCCTGCATCCCGGTTGCCGGAGGAACAGCCTATTCGGCGCTGAAGCAGCTCAAGGTGGCCCCCGCTGACGTTGTCCTGATCCACGCGGCCGCCGGTGGCGTGGGGTCCGCCGCCGTCCAGATCGCCCAGGCTCTCGGAGCCGGCGTGATCGGTACCGCCTCGGAGGACAACCAGGACTATCTGAGGGAGCTGGGGGCGTTTCCGGTGGTTTATGGGCCCGGGTTGGCTGAACGTGTCAGGGCCGCCGCTGAAGAAACGGGGCCGGTCACTGCCGTGCTGGACGCAGTGGGCACCGAGGAGTCCGTCGCGGCAACCATGGAACTGCTTCCGGACCGCAGCCGGGCCGTGACAACGGTGCCTGACCGGCAGTCACAGGAAGCCGGGATTGCCAAAGTCCGGCTGGAGGACGGGCGGGTGTGGGAAGCAGCCGCCCTCGCAGCCGAAGGACTCCTGACCTTCACCATTTCCCAGCGTTTCCCGCTGATTGAAGCCGCAGAGGCGTTGGAGGCCAGCCGTACCGGCCACGTCCGCGGAAAGATCGTGCTTTTCCCGTAGGGCTACTGCTTCCACCACGTGTCGAAGATCGTGACAGGGACGGTGCGCTTGTGCCGGGTCCGCAGGTACTTTTCCTCGATCTTTTCGGCCACATCATCGGAGACCTCGCGGCCCTCGAGGTAATCGTCGATCTGGTCATAGCTGAGGCCCAGCTCGTCCTCGTCGGTGCGTCCGGGCCTGTCATCCAGGAGGTCGGCCGTGGGAACCTTGTCCCACACACGGGCGGGGGCGCCCAGCTCGGCCAGCAGGGCGCGGTTCTGCCGCTTGTTCAGGCCGAAGAGGGGCAGGATGTCAGCGCCGCCGTCGCCGAATTTCGTAAAGAAGCCGGTGACGGACTCTGCGCCGTGATCCGTACCGATCACCAGGTAGTTGTGTTCGCCTGCCAGCGCGTACTGGGCGATCATCCGGGTGCGGGCCTTGGTGTTTCCCTTGTGGAAATCTGAAATTTCGGAGCCGACGGTCTTCTCGAATTCGTCCTCGAAACCGTCCACGGCAGCGGAGATGTTGAAGGTCCATTCGGTCTTGGCCCGGACGAAGTCCAGGGCCGCCTGTGCGTCGTCCTCGTCATGCTGCACACCGTAGGGGAGGCGGACGGCAACAAAGTTGGCCTCCACGCCGTCGGCTTCCAGCTCCTCCACCGCAAGCTGGGCGAGGCGGCCCGCCAGGGATGAGTCCAGTCCGCCGGAAATCCCCAGGACAAAGCCCTTTGTATGGGTCGCCTTCAGGTATTCCTTGAGGAAATCAACGCGCTTGCGGACCTCCCCGGCGGGATCGATCCGGGGCTGAACGCCCATTTCTTCAATAATGGTGGCTTGGAGTTCGCGCATGTGACCCAGCCTAGCCAGCAGTGTCAACAGCCCTCAACTGTGTCTCACCGGCCCCGTGGAGCCACGGACCGTGAGGTGCGTGGGCATCAGGGAACGGCTCCGGTTGCCCCCACCGGCAAGCGGGTTGAGCTGGGCGAGCAGCATCGATACCGCCACCCTGCCGGCCTGTTCGATCGGGGATGCCATGGTGGTCAGCGGGGGATTGCAGAAATCGGCGCCGAAAATGTCGTCGCAGCCCACAACACTCATATCTTCCGGAACCCGGATTCCGCGCTCCCGCAGGCGCTGCAGCATGCCGATGGCAATGAGGTCGTTGAAGGCGATGCACGCTGTGACACCGGAATGCACTGCCGCGTCAGCCGCGGCGGCGCCCGATTGTGTTTTCGGCGCGAACGGCCCGAGCCGCCGCACGTCCACGCCGCGATCCTCCGCGGCAGCGGCCAAGGCGTTCCAGCGCAGCGTACTGGACTGGGACGTGAGCGGGCCGGCCATGTACGCGATGCGCGTATGACCCAGGGAAACCAGATGGTCCAGGGCCTGGCTGGTGGCCGACGGCGTATCGATGACGACGGCGGGTACCCCGACGACGTCGCGGTTGATCGTGACGATGGGTACTTTCGCCGCGGCCGCCAGCAGTGCCTCATCGCTGAGCCTGGAGGCAGTGACGATGATTCCGTCCGCACTCTTGCGCAGCTGCTCCATGCTGCTTGCTTCCACCTCGTCCGATTCCTCGGTATCCACGAGGAGTTGGGTGTAGCCCGCCGCCTTGAGCTGCAGCTGGGTGCCCCTGATGAGGTCAAAGTAGAACGGGTTGGTAATGTCCGGCACCAGGACACCAACCGCGCCGGTGCGGCCCGAACTCAGGGCTTTGGCCTGGTTGTTTGGCGTGTAGTTCAGCTCGGCCGCCGCAGCCTCAATGCGTGCGCGGGTGCGGATGTTGACCCGCGCCGGTGTGGACAGGGCGCGGGAAACAGTGGACGCGGCCACTCCGCACATGGCAGCGATGTCGTGGATGGTGGCAGGACGGTCAGTTCCGGCTGCTTGCATCGCCATGGCGTTCCTCTCTGAACGGGATGACATGGGGTACTGTGACCGTTGCCACAGCCCCGTAAGTCCTAGATTGCCACATTATGTCAACATTTGGCAATCGGTTGTCATTGGGAAATAGGGTGTCTAGACTTATTGAAGAACTTGTGTGAACCGAATCACCCCGCGCGCCGGAGCGGCAATTAGGCTGTCCCGTCGCG
>NZ_QAIQ01000633.1:0-17953 GCF_003061105.1 Arthrobacter sp. HMWF013 | reverse complement strand
ACCTAGGAGATTCCCGTGACCGAAACAGCAAGCGCAGCAAAAACCGTCTGGCCGCTCTCCGGATTCGGCGATGAAGTGGATCCCGACCCCGCCATCCAGGCCGCAGTCCTGCTGGCTCTCGGGGCCCGCCACATTGAAGTGCGCAGCGCCTGGGGTGTCAACGTTTCCGAGCTGACCCCGGAACAAGTTTCTGAGCTGAAGGAGATCCTGGATGAGAAGGGGCTCAAGGTCTCGGCCGTGGCGAGCCCCATCGGCAAGGTGGCCATCGGCCTGCCCGTAGAACACGAGGTGGAGCGCCTACGCCAGATCATCTCCGTTGCCAAGGGCCTGGACACCACATACATCCGGATCTTCTCCTTCTACCCGGCCGAAGGGCAGAGCCCGGAGGACATCCGCGAGGACGTCATCACGCGCATGCGGGCGCTCGCCGCGGAAGCCGAGAGCGCCGGCGTCGTACTTCTGCATGAGAACGAAAAGGACATCTACGGAGATACGCCCCAGCGGGTCCTGGACATCATGGAATCGGTGGACTCTCCCGCCCTGCGGGTCGCGTGGGACAACGCCAACTTTGTCCAGGTGGGCGTCCGTCCGTTCACCGACGGCTACGCCATGCTCCGCCCGTACCTTGAATACCTGCAGGTCAAGGACGCCGTGATGGCCACCGGCACCGTGGTGCCATCCGGCGAAGGGGACGGCGAGCTGGATGCCACCATCGCGGCACTGAAGGCTGACGGCTACTCAGGCTTCGCCTCCCTCGAGCCGCACCTCGCGAGCGCCTTTGAACTTGGCGGTTTCTCCGGCCCGGTGGCGTTCGGCGTCGCCGCCCGCGCCTTTGCCTCGCTGGCGGCAAAGAACGGAATTGAACTTTCGTGACCGGCCTCAAGGCCGCGGTCATCGGCTGCGGTGACGTGTCAACCGTCCATTTCGAGGCCATCGCAAAGCTCGACGGCGCGCGGCTGGCGGCAGTGTGCGACACGGACCCCGCCCGGCTGGCGGCCGCCACTGCAGCCTATGGAGTGCCGGGATTCCCTGACCACCTGCGCCTCATCGAGGCCATCGGACCGGACGTTGTCCACATCACCACGCCGCACAACAAACACGCGTCCATCGCGGTGGACTGCCTTGACCGCGGCGTCAGCGTCATTGTGGAAAAGCCGTTGGCCCACACGTTGGCGGAAGGAAACCGCCTGGCGGAGGCGGCCAAGGCGAGTTCCGCCAAAATCGCCGTCTGCTTCCAAAACCGCTACAACGCGACCTCGCAGGCCATGCACGCACTGCTGTCTTCGGGTGAACTGGGTGCAATCGTGGGTGCTTCAGCCACCGTTTTGTGGCACCGTGACGCCGACTACTACCGCAGCCGGCCCTGGCGCGGCACCTGGGAGGGCGGGGGTGGCGGGCTCATGATGAACCAGGCAATCCACACCGTTGACCTCTTGCAGTGGCTGGTGGGAGAGGTGGTCTCCCTGTCCGGAAATGCTTCCACCCGGTTCCTGGGCGACACCATCGAGGTGGAGGACACGACGGAATTTGTTGCGCTGCATGCGAACGGTGCCAGGAGCGCTTTTTATGCCACCCTCGCCAACGCCGTGAATGCTCCCGTCGCGCTGGACATCGTTGCCGAAAAAGCCACCCTCAGCCTGCGCGGGGACCTCACGGTCACCTACGCGGACGGCAGGGTGGAGGTAGTTCCAGAGCGCGTGGTGGAGTCGGGCGGACGCGCGTATTGGGGCGTCTCGCACGAGCTGCTCATCTCCGACTTCTATGCGCGGCTGCCTGAAGCCGGACCCTTCTGGATCGATTCCGCTGAAGCGGAGAAGTCACTGCGGATCGTCAAGGAAATCTACCGCCAGAGCTACCCCGAATTGACGGAGCTGGTGTCTTGAACACCGGCGCCGCAGTAAACATCCAAACGATCACAAGGGAGGGCTAAACAAATGGCCAACTCAGCCACAATCGGCGTTCAGGCAATGATGCTTAAGGACAGCTTCGCGGAGATCGGGCCGTTCGAAACGCTCCGCAAGGTCAGCGCCATCGGTTACAACGCCGTCGAAATTTCCCAAATCCCCATGACCCCGGACAACGTAGCCGAGCTGGACCGGTCCCGCGCCGAACTCGGCATGGACATCGCAGCCCTGTCAGTGATGCTGGAAAAGCCCGAAGGCCGCCCGGGCGAATCGCTCCGGAATGATTTCGACAAAATCGTGGACGATGCCCGGCGCCTGGATTCGAAGCTGCTGCGCATCGGCATGCTGCCCTTCCCGGCCATGAAGTCCATTGAGGCGGTGATCGACTTCGCCAAGGAAACCAACGGCTACGCCGAGCGGCTCCAGGAACACGGCATCAGCCTGTATTACCACAACCACCACATCGAGTTCGCGAAGTTCGACGGCAAGTACATGCTGGACATCATCGCGGAGAACTCCCCGGCCATGGGGATGGAAATCGATGTCCACTGGGTCCAGCGTGGCGGGCTCGATCCCGTCCGCACCATTGAAAAGTACGCCGACCGCACCGCCATGATCCACCTCAAGGACTACCGCATCGGCAGCATGCCCGAAGCCGCCTTCGACATGATGGGCAGCGGCGACTTTTCCGGCTTTATGCAGGAATTCAAGAACGTGGTCCAGTTCGCCGAAGTCGGCGAGGGAAACCTCGACTTCCCCGCCATCATCGCCGCCGCAGAGGCGGCCGGCGCCCGGTACATGCTGGTGGAGCAGGACGAACTGTATGGCCGCACCGTGTGGGGAGCACTGCAGACCTCGCACGACAACCTCGTGGCCATGGGGTTCGCAGACCGCTTCTGAGCGCCATCCCCCACTACCGGGATGTGCACCAAATTTTGGACAAAAGATTCGCAGGAAGACTAGGGAGTATCAGCACATGAGCAAGAAAGTACGCCTCGGCATCATCGGCCTGGGCCAGCAGGGCGGCGCCTACGCCAGGTTCATCACGGAGGGACTGGTTCCCAACATGGAGATCGGCGCCATCTGCGATATCGATCCCGCCAAAAAGGATCTCGCCGCCAGCACCTACCCGGACGTCCCCTTCCATGAGGACTACATTGCCATGCTGGAAAGCGGGGACGTCGACGCCGTCGTGACCTGCGTTCCCCACTTCCTGCACCCTGAGATGGGCATCGAGACGCTCAAGCGCAACATCCACGCGCTCGTCGAGAAGCCGGCCGGTGTGTACACGAAGCAGGTCAAGGCACTGAACGAGTTCGCGGCCAGCAAGCCCGAGCTCACTTTCGGCATCATGTTCAACCAGCGCAACAACCCGCTGTACCAGAGGCTCAAAGAGATTGTGGATAACGGCGAGATCGGCAAGATCCGCCGCAGCAACTGGATCATCACCAACTGGTGGCGTCCCCAGGGCTACTACAACTCCAGCGAATGGCGTGCCACCTGGGGCGGCGAGGGCGGCGGTGTCCTGGTCAACCAGGCGCCGCACCAACTGGACCTGTGGCAGTGGATCTGCGGCGTGCCCAGGTCCGTCTACGCCAAGGTTGCCTATGGGTTCCGCCGTGACATCGCCGTTGAGGACGAAGTGACGGCATTGGTGGACTACGGAGACGGCGTCACCGGAGTCTTTGTCACCGCCACGCACGATCTGACCGGCACCGACCGCTTCGAGATCCTGGGCGACCAGGGAAAGATCGTGGTGGAAGGCAGCAAGACCGCCACCGTCACCCGCCTGAACAAGCCCGAGCGGGAACTCAGTGACGGCATGGACATGGACGACGTCCGGAAGCTCTTTATGGGCGAACTGAACCCGGAGCAGTACTACACCACCGAGGTCATCGAGTTTGAGTCCGCGTGGGGCAGCCAGCACTCGGGGGTCCTGGAAAACTTCGCCGCCAACATCCTCGATGGCACTCCGCTGCTGGCGCCGGGCTCTGACGGCATCAACGGCGTCCGCCTGGCCAACGCCATCCACCTCTCCAGCTGGACGGGCAAGGAAGTGGGGCTGGACTTCAATGAGGACGAGTTCCTGGCCGAACTGAACAAGCGGATCTCCGAAGAGGGCAAGTTCGCACAGCGGTCCTGACCTGCTTTCTCGCTAGGATGGGGCGGTGACTGAACCCACGGCGCCACACGCCGCCCCATCTTCCGGTCCCGGCAAAAAGCCCGGCCGTGCCGGAAAGTCCCATGCGACGATCTACGACATCGCCAAAGTGGCCGGCGTCAATCCCTCCACGGTCTCCCGTGCCCTCAGTAAGCCGGGCCGGGTCAGCGCCAAAACGCAGAAGCTCATTGAGGAAGCCGCCGCCGGCCTGGACTACCAGGTCAACCCCTTTGCCCGGGCCCTTCCCACCGGCCGGACCAACACGTTCGGGCTGATCGTCGCGGACATCACCAACCCGACATTTTTCGACATCATCCGCGGTGCCGAGACCACTGCAACCGGCCGGGATTACACCTTGGTCCTGGCCGAGTCGGCGGAATCCCCGGCCACCGAACTGACAGCCGCCCGCAGGCTGATGGCCACGGTGGACGGCCTCATCCTGGCGAGCCCGCGCATGGACGATGACAACATCCGCGCCCTGGCGCTGGCCAAGCCCGTGGTGGTTATCAACCGTGAGGTCGAGGGCATTCCGTGTGTAGTTCCTGACGTCAACAAGGGAATCGGTGAGGCCGTCCGCAGCATGGCCTCCAACGGCCACAGGAAAGTGGCGTATGTGGCGGGCCCGCCGCAGTCCTGGATGTCGGAGCGGCGCTGGGAAGGCGTGCAGGCAGCCTGTGAATGGTCGCGGCTGGAGGCCGTGCGCCTGGAGTCGTCCAAGCCAACGGTCGACGGCGGCCGGCAGACCGCGCGGGACGTCCGCGCCAGCGGTGCCACGGCAGTCCTGACCTACAACGACCTCCTGGCCATCGGGCTGATGCAGGAGCTGCAGGCTGCCGGGATCGTGGTGCCGGACCAGATCAGCATCGTGGGCTTTGATGACATCTTCGGCGCGGACTTCACCACGCCGCCGCTCACCACGGTCCGCTCCCCGCTGGGGGAGTGCGGCGAAGCTGCTGCAGGCCGCCTGCTCGACCTGCTGGGCGGAAGCGGTGAGGCGGCCGGCACCTTGCGCGTGGAAACCGAGCTGGTGCTGCGTGGTTCCAGCGGGAGATTTGTGGCCTGACGGCATGTCCTGATGGCCGTTCCGCCATTTGGCAATTCATGGCAACCGGTTGACAAACAGTGGGCCCAAGCCCGAATATTGTGCTATGTCACAGTCGATTGCTGCCAACCCAGACAGGCTCCTGCCCGCGGATCCAGGAACGCGCAGCATCGCGCGCGACCTCCTGCAGCGTGTCCAGGACCTCCCCATCATCTCCCCGCATGGCCACGTTGACGCTGCTGTCATCGAACACAACAGTCCCTTCCCGGATCCGGCCGCCCTGCTCGTCAGCCCGGACCACTACGTCACCCGCCTGATCCACGCCAGCGGCGTGCCCCTGGACCAGCTGCGCGGCTCCCATTCCTCGCAGCCGGATTCCCGCGGCGTCTGGCGTGAATTCTGCAAGGCCTGGCCACTTTTCGACGGGACGGCCTCGGGCTACTGGCTGCGTACGCAGTTCGACAGTGTTTTCGGGCTGGAGCACGAAATCAGCGCCGAGACCGCCGACGCCAGCTACGATGCCATTTCCGCCAGGCTCCTGGAGCCCGGCTTCCGGCCACGCCAGCTGTTCAAGGACTTCAACATCGAGGTCCTGGCCACCACCGACGATCCGCTGGATACCCTTGACAGCCACAAGGCAATCGCCGACGACCCCACCTTCAGCGGCCGTGTCCTGCCGACCTTCCGTCCGGATGCGTACCTGAACATTGCGCACCCCACCTGGTCGGACAACGTTGACCGCCTGGTTGCCGCTGCCGGCGATAGCGGTTCGGGATACAAGGGATACATCACCGCCCTGGAGAACCGCCGCCACCACTTCGTGGACCGCGGCGCCGTTTCCGCCGACCATGGTGTCCGCACGCCGGCCACGCTGAAGCTGGACGACGCCGAAGCGCAAAAGCTCTTCGAACGCGCCCGCTCCGGCCAGGCAACAGCCCAGGACCGCGACGATTTTGAAGCCCACATGATGTACCAGATGGCCCGGATGTCCGTGCAGGACGGCCTGGTCATGACCATCCACCCGGGCTCATACCGCAACCACCACGAGCCCACGTTCAACGTGTACGGTGCTGACACCGGCCACGACATTCCCTTCGCCATCAACTACACCGAAGCCATCAGGCCCCTGCTGCAGGACTTCGGCACCGCCAAGGACTTCCACCTGGTGCTGTTCACCCTTGATGAGACCGTGTTCTCCCGCGAGCTCGCGCCGCTGGCAGGTTTTTATCCGGCCGTCTATCTTGGCGCCCCCTGGTGGTTCCTGGATGCCCCGGACGCCATGCTGCGCTTCCGGTCCGCCGTGACCGAAACTGCCGGATTCTCGCGTTCCTCCGGGTTCATCGACGACACCAGGGCCTTCTGCTCCATCCCTGCCCGTCACGATGCCTCGCGCCGGATCGAAGCGTCCTTCCTGGCCCGGCTCGTGGCGGAACACCGCGTCAGCGAGGACCGCGCCCATGAACTGATCGTCGACATCGTCGACGGATCCCCGCGCAGGGTCTTCAAGCTGTGACCGCCGAACATGCCGGTCTCCCGCAGCTGAACCGGACCCTGCATCCTTCCCCGAAGCCGCCGGTGCGGATTGTGCACCTGGGACTGGGCGCCTTCCACCGCTCACACCAGGCCTGGTACACCCATAAGGCCGCGGACGCCGCCGAGTGGGGCATTGCAGCCTTCACGGGCCGCCGCCCCGACGCCGCCCTGGCCCTCGCGGAGCAGGACGGCCTTTTCACCCTTGTGGAGCGAGCGGACAGCGGGGACTCGTTCACCGTCGTCGGCAGTATTGCCGAGGCCGTGGACGGCGCGGACGTGAAGCGCCTGGCCGAACTGGTATCGGCTCCGGCCACCGCAGTCATCACACTGACCATCACCGAGGCGGCGTACCGGCTGGGCACCGATGGGCAGCTTGACGCCTCAGCGCCCGACGTCGTCGCCGACCTTGCGCTGCTGGGTTCCGGCGGTGCGCCGTCGACGCCGCTGGGCAGGCTCGTGTTTGCCCTCGCCGCGCGCCGTGCATCCGGTGCGGGCCCGCTCGCTGTGGTCTGCTGCGACAACCTTTCGGACAACGGCACCGTGGCCCGCAACGCGGTTGCGGGGTTGGCCCGGGCCTGGGATACGGGCCTGGGCGCCTGGATTGCTGAGAATGTCAGTTTTGTCAGCACGTCCGTGGACCGCATCACGCCGCGCACCACGGACGCCGATATCGACGCCGTCGCCCAGGCCTGCGGATACCGCGACAACTCACCCGTGGTTGCCGAGCCCTTCGCCAACTGGGTGCTCAGCGGCGAATTCCCCGCCGGCCGTCCGCGCTGGGAAGACGCCGGCGCCGTATTCGTTGACCACATCGAGCCATATGAGAACCGCAAGCTGTGGCTGCTCAACGGCGCCCACTCCCTGCTGGCATATGCAGGCCAGCTCCGCGGGCACACTACGGTGGCAGAGGCCCTTGCGGACGCTGTCTGCCTGGACGCCGTGGAACGCTTCTGGGACGAGGCCGAGGCGAACCTGTCCAGTGCCGGGGCAGGCGGTGCGGACCTGCAGATCCCCGCCTACCGCGCGGCGTTGCTGGACCGCTTCAGCAACGCCCGGATCGCCCACCACCTGGCACAGATTGCCATGGATGGCAGCACCAAACTGCGGATGCGGGCCGTGCCGGTGATGCTGGCCGAACGGTCGCAGGGCCGGTCCGGCGCTGCCGCGGCACTCATGATTGCTGCCTGGGCGGATTTCAGTGCCGCAGCGGAGACGGTCCAGGATCCGTTGGCAACTGAGGTGGCCGCGGCAAACCGCCTGTCCGGAACAGAGCGCGTACGCGCTTTGCTGGCGCTGGTGGATCCGGCGGCCGCCGCGGATGCCGCCGTCGTCGAACTGGTGACTGGCCTGCTCGGGACGTTCGTGGCGGCTGCCCCGGCCACGTAACCCGCAGGATGCCACGCGCTGCCCGGTCCATGCTGATGGAGCGGGCAGCGCTTTTTCATGAAGTTTCAACAAAAATATATGGCAACCGCTTGCCATTACGTTGCCAAGTGACTACGATTACATACAGCGGAAAACACGTGGCGGCACTCGCCGGCTGAGGAAGAAACCAGCCCGGCATCGCCAGGATCCACCGTTCATAGCATTTCAATAGTTCGCCGGCCTTCAGGGCGGCAGCGGGTAAAGGAGCCCAAATTATGAAAAAGCTGAACAAGCTCAGCATCGTCGGCTATGGAGCCGGCGACGCCGCCAACAACCTTGCTTTTACCACTGCCACCATGTTCCTGCTGGTCTATTACACCGATGTGGCCGGGATTTCAGCCGCCGCAGCAGGAACCCTGCTCCTGGTGGTCAGGCTCTTCGATGCCTTCGCCGATGTTTTCGCCGGCCGGATTGTGGACCGCACCTTCAGCAAGCGGTTCGGTAAGTTCCGCCCCTTCATCATGTTCGGATCCATCCCGCTGCTCCTGCTGAGCGTGGCAACGTTCTCGGTTCCCCAGCTGGGGGAGTCCGGAACCCTGCTGTACGCCTACGTCACCTACGCGGCCCTGGGGCTCGCCTACAGCCTGGTCAACATTCCGTACGGATCGCTGGCCGGGGCAATGACCCAGGACCCGGGCGAGCGCGCCAAGCTGGGCTCGGCACGCATGGTCGGCGCACTCCTGGTGGGCTCCAGCCTGGGCATCTTCGTGGCTCCTCTGATCAAGCCGGGCGCCGATCTCCAGGCGACCTTCACCACCATCACCCTGATCTTCGTGGTGATCGGTGCGGCACTCTACTTCTTCACTGCCCTGACCGCCAAGGAGCGCGTCCACCGCGATGTCCCCAAGGTGACCTTCAAGCAGAGCGTGGACACCCTCAAGACCAACAAGCCGCTTCTGATGCTCTGCCTCAGCTCCTTCTTCTTCCTCTCCGGCTACCTCGCGCTGACCTCGGTACAGCTGTACTACCTGCGCGACGTCCTGGGCCGCCTGGACCTCTACCCGGTGCTGTCCATCATCCAGCTGGCGCTGACCTTCGTCCTCGCCGCCTTTATGCCGCGGCTGGTGCGGAGCATCGGTAAGAAGAGCGTCTACATCTATTCTTCCTTCATCACTGTCGCCGGCGGCGTGATCATCTTCTTCGCCCCGGCCGGCCAGATCTGGATCGGCTTCAGCGGTCTCGTGATCAGCCTCGTAGGCGTCCTCGCCGTCAACATCGTGGTCTGGGCCCTCGAAGCGGACACCGTGGAGTACGGCGAGTGGAAGACCGGTGTCCGCACCGAGGGAATCACTTACGCCCTGTTCTCCTTCACCCGGAAGTCCGGCCAGGCCGTGGGCGGCGCCCTGGCCGCGTACGCCCTTGCACTCGGTGGCTACAAGTCCGGAGCCGCCCAGACCGCAGAGGCCCTGTTCGGTATCCAGGTTGCCGCCGGTGCAATCCCCGCCGTCCTGACAATCCTTGCGGTATTGGTCATGTCCAAGTACAAGTTGACTGATGCCAAGCATGCGGAGATCCTCAGCGAGATCAGGGCACGCCGGACCAACCCGGCTGCTGCAGGCGGCCCGGCGGACGCCAACGGTGGCACCGTCGCCCCCAAACCCCTGGCATCAAACTCCAACTAAGAGCACCTGACCTGAAGTCCTTGAAAGGATCTGCCGTGAAAATCATTGCCGCCGAAGTTTTCGTGACAAGCCCGTCCCGTAACTTCGTGACCCTGCGCATCACTACGGACGACGGGGTTACCGGCATCGGTGACGCCACCCTGAACGGCCGCGAACTGGCTGTCGCCGCGTACCTCAAGGAGCATGTTGCGCAGCTGCTGATCGGCAAGGATCCGCACAAGATCGAGGACACCTGGCAGTTCCTGTACCGCAGCTCCTACTGGCGCCGCGGGCCGGTCACCATGGCGGCCATCGCCGCCGTCGACATGGCCCTGTGGGACATCAAGGGCAAGATGGCCAACATGCCCGTCTACCAGCTCCTCGGCGGTGCTTCACGCAACGGCCTGCGGGCCTACGGCCACGCTTCGGGCGCAGACATCGAGTCCCTGTTCGATTCGGTCCGCGAGCACCTGGAACTTGGCTACAAGTCGGTCCGAATCCAGACCGCGGTTCCCGGCATCAAGGCCGTCTACGGCGTTGCCGCCCAGGCCCAGGCCTCGGGTGAACGCTATGACTACGAGCCCGCCGGCCGCGGTGCCTTCCCGGTGGAAGAGGACTGGGACACCCGTGCGTACCTGCGCCACCTTCCCACCGTCTTCGAAGCAGTGCGCAACGAGTTCGGCCCCGAACTGCCACTGCTCCACGATGGACACCACCGCATGACCCCCATCCAGGCAGCCAAGCTCGGAAAGGCGCTGGAACCGTATGACCTGTTCTGGCTCGAGGACTGCACCCCGGCAGAAAACCAGGAGGCCCTGCGCCTGGTCCGCCAGCACACCACCACGCCCCTGGCCATCGGTGAAATCTTCAACACCGTGTACGACTACCAGACCATCATCAAAGAACAGCTGATCGACTACGTCCGCGCCGCGTCCACCCACTTCGGCGGCATCTCCCCGCTGAAGAAGGTCATGGACTTCGCCGCCCAGTACCAGATCAAGTCCGGCTTCCACGGACCCACGGACATCTCCCCGGTGGGCTTCGCGGCCCAGTTGCACGTGGGCCTGGCCATCCACAACTACGGCATCCAGGAGTACATGCAGCACTCCGACAAGACCAACGAGGTCTTCGAGCAGTCCATGACCTTCGTGGACGGCTACCTGCACCCGGGCGACAAGCCCGGCATCGGCGTCGAATTCAACGAGGAAGCCGCGGCGGCCTACCCCTACCAGCAGGCCTACCTGCCCTACAACCGCCTTGTTGACGGTACCGTCCATGACTGGTGAGGCACGGCCGGTGGCCAGCAACCCATCAGCCCCACACGAAGAGACGGCTGCCGGTTCCAGCATCCGCGTCATTGTCATGGGTGTCTCCGGCTGCGGCAAGACCACCATCGGTGACCTCGTGGCCCGCGAACTGGGCGTTCCGTTCCTGGACGGCGATTCGCTGCACCCCGTGGAGAACGTCGCCAAGATGGCCGCCGGTACGCCCCTGACGGACGAGGACCGCTGGCCGTGGCTCGCCACCGTGGGGTCCAGTCTTGCGGCTGCGGGCGACGGCGGCCTGGTGCTGGCGTGTTCGGCGCTCCGCCGCAGCTACCGTGACGCCATCCGCGCCCAGGCGCCGGACACCATCTTCCTTCACCTGCATGGCAGCAAAGAGGTGCTGAGGGCACGGACTGAAGGGCGCTCAGGACACTTCATGCCGCCCGCCCTGCTTGATTCCCAGCTCGCAACGCTTGAGCCGCTCGAATCGGACGAGGCTGGAGTGGTGGTGGACATCGCCGCCCCCGTGAACCGGGTGGTGACTGACGCGCTGGCAGGCATTGCCGCCGCCGCGAAGGAAGCAGCACCGGCTTCCGCCGGCGCCGCCACGGGTGCCACCGGCACCCAGCCCCGGCAGTTCGACGTCGACCTCCAGGCTGCTCCGTTCAACCTCGATGACTCAGCCGTTGAGTGGGTCAACACCACACTGGCGGGGATGACCCTCGAGGAAAAAATCGGGCAGCTTTTCATCAATCACAACAACGACTACTCCCCGGAGTACCTCGATGGTGTGCTGGAGAACTACCACGTGGGCGGCATGCGCTACCGTCCGGGACCCTCGGCAGCGGTGCAGGAGCACATCCGCTACGCACAATCGAAGTCCAAGGTGCCGCTGCTGGTGGCGTCCAACCCGGAAATGGGTGGGGCTGGAAGCTGCGATGACGGCACGTTCGTGTCCACGCACCTGCAGGCAGGGTCCCACCCGGACAAGTCCATCGCACGCCAGATGGGACAGGTGGCCGGCGTCGAAACCGCGGCGCTTGGCTGCAACTGGGCCTTCGCTCCGATCGTGGACATCCACTACAACTGGCGGAACACGGTCATTTCCACCCGGGCCTTCGGAAACACCCCGGAGATCGTGGTGGAACGGGCGAAGGAGTACTTCGACGGCATCAGCGAAGCTCCGACGGCCTGCGCCATGAAGCACTTCCCCGGTGACGGCATCGATGAACGGGACCAGCACGTGGTCACGTCCTACAACACCCTCGGTTATGACGAGTGGAACCGGACATACGGTCACGTGTACCGCGAGATGATCGGGCACGGCGTGCAGTCCATCATGATCGGGCACATCGGGGCGCCGGAGCTTTCCCGGCACTTCCGCCCCGGAATCCCGGATGCGGACATCATGCCCGCCACCCTGTCACCGGAACTGCTGCAGGACCTGCTGCGCGGCGAGCTCGGTTTTAACGGGCTGATCCTCACGGATGCCTCGCAGATGATCGGCCTGACCCAGGCGATGAAGCGCAAGGACCTTGTCCCCGCCACGATCGCCGCCGGTTGCGACATGTTCCTGTTCTTCCGCAACGCGGCCGAGGACTTCACGTACATGCTGGACGGCTACAAGTCCGGTGTCATCACCGAGCAGCGCCTGAACGACGCGCTGCGCCGGATCCTTGCCCTCAAGGCGAGCCTGGGCCTGCACCGCAGGGAACGCAGCGAACTGGTTCCGCCGGTGGAAGCGCTGGCTGCCATTGGCAGCGACGCCCACCGGGCCATCGCGGCAGGCATTGCGGACAAGACCGTGACGCTGGTCAAAGACACCGCCAACAACCTTCCCATCACCCCGGAAACCCACCAGCGGATCCGCTTGTACGGCATCTCCGGCGGCTCCGACTTCACGATGGCGGATCCGCTGGCTTACCTGGACGTGGTGGCTGAGGAACTGGAGCGGGCAGGCTTCGAGGTGCACGTCTTCAAAACAGCCGCGCAGCGCAAGGCAGCAGGGGAAGAGGGCGTGAACTTCATGTCTGTCATCTCCGAGGAAGCAACGGGGGACTACGCGGAGAAATACGACGCCGCGTTTGTGTTCGCAAACGTCAAGGGCTTCGCCCAGGAAGCGGCCATCCGGATCAAGTGGTCCACCCCGATGGCAGCCGAAATTCCCTGGTACGTCACTGAGGTCCCCACGGTGTTTGTCTCGCTGAACCAGCCCAACCACCTGATCGACGTGCCGATGGTCAAGACCGCCATCCACGCCCATGCAGGATCCGTGGAGGCCATCCGCGCCACGATTGAAAAGATCATGGGCAAATCGGAGTTCCAGGGGACGTTCAACGAGAACGTCTTCTGCGATTCCTTCGACACCAGGCTGTAGCGGGCTCAGTACACGCTCAGGCCGCACGCGCACCAATTGCGCGTGCGGCCTTTGTGTGTGCGGCGTAGCGTGGGGGCATGAAGCGAACGGGGTGCGCTGTTGTCGGCGGGGGACCTGCGGGCATGATGCTTGGCCTGCTGCTGGCCCGGGCCGGGGTGCAGGTCACCGTCCTGGAAAAACACGGCGATTTCCTCCGGGATTTCCGCGGCGACACCGTGCACGCCTCCACCGTGAGGCTCATTGACGAGCTGGGCCTGGGCGAGGGATTCCGCAACCTACCGCAGAGCCGGCTGACGAGGGTCGCCTTTCCCATCCCCGGTGCCGGCCTGGTCACGCTCGGCGATTTCACCTCACTGAAGCCCCCGTACAACTACATTGCCATGATGCCGCAATGGGACTTCCTGAACTTCCTGGCCACTGAGGCCGCCCGCGAACCCTCCTTCACGCTCCTGATGGAGCATGAAGCGACGGCGTTGATCTACGACGGCGGTACGGTCGCCGGTGTCCGCTACCGGACCCGCCGGGGTTCTCAAGGCGGTTCGGGTCCTGGGGGTGAGGGTGCGGACGGCGAGCTGTACGCGGACCTCGTGGTGGCCACGGACGGGCGGCATTCGGTCCTGCGCCGGGCCGCCGGCCTGCAGCCGAAAGAGTACCCGGTTCCCTTCGACACCTGGTGGTTCAAACTGCTGCGCCATGCTTCGGAAAAGGGCGCAGTGGCGGGCATCGTGCCAGCCTTCCGGGGGAGCGAGGCGATGATCGCGCTGTTCCGCGATGACTACTACCAGATGGGGTACCTCGGCCCCAAGGGATCGGATACGCGGATCCGCGCAGAAGGGGTTGAACGCTTCAGGGAACGCGTGGCTGCCCTGCGCCCCGATCTGGCGGACCGTGTGGACGCAATCCGGACACTGGACGATCTTCACTGGCTGGACGTGCGGCTGGACCGGCTGCGGCGGTGGTACGTGGATGGGCTTTTGTGTATCGGCGATGCGGCCCATGCCATGTCCCCGGCGGGCGGCGTGGGCATCAATCTGGCCATCCAGGATGCGGTAGCGGCGGCGGACCGGCTGGCGCCGGTATTGCTCCGGGGGAGGGCACAGGTCAAGGACCTGGCGGCGGTTCAGCGGCGGCGGCGGCTGCCCACCGTGGTGCTCCAGACCGTACAGCGAATCATGCACCGGGCGGTGTTTGTTCCGCTGTTTGCCGGCAGGATGACCGGGCCGCCGCCCGTCCTGCTGTTCTTTGTCCGGCATGCCCCCGTGGTCCGGCGGCTCCTGCCCCGGCTGATCGCGTTCGGACCCAGGCCCGAGCACGCACCCGCCTTTGCCCGAGCCACTAAACTGGACCCCATGACTTCCCCTACTGACACTGCAGTTGACGCTGCCGCCGCACGTGCCCGCCTGCTGGAACTGATCAAGGAACTCGCCGTGGTCCGCGGCAAGGTGATCCTGTCCAGCGGTGCTGAGGCTGACTACTACATCGACCTCCGCCGCATCACGCTGCACCACGAAGCCTCCAAGCTGGTGGGCCAGGTCATGCTCTCACTGGTGGACGACGCCGGGATTGACTTTGAGTGCGCCGGCGGACTGACCATGGGTGCTGACCCCGTGGGCACCGCCGTGATGCACGCAGCTGTGGACGCCGGCCGCACCGTGGACGCGTTCGTGGTTCGCAAGGCGCAGAAGTCCTACGGCATGGGCCGCCAGGTGGAGGGCCCGTCCGTTGACGGCCGCAACGTGCTGGTCCTCGAGGACACGTCCACTACCGGCGGCTCCGCCCTGACCGCCGTCGAAGGCGTCCGCAAGGCCGGCGGCAACGTGGTTGCCGTCGCTGTGATCGTGGACCGCGATACGGGAGCCAAGGAAAAGATCGAGGCAGAGACCGGTGTGCCCTACCTGTTCGCGTTCGGCAAGGACGAACTGGGACTTTCCTGACCGGCTACCTGCCCGGCACCGGCACGCAGCCGGTGCCGGTTGGAAAGGTGCCGGCAAGGCCGGGCCGGTTGGACTGCCATACAGGGGTGTAATAAAATTGTCCAACCCCCCTTTTGCAGCCATTGGAGAACGCGCCATGCTCCCACCGGACCTCCCTTTGAACACCACCGAGCAGGTTCAGAACCTCATTCTGGACAGCGCCGACTTCGAGCAGTTCCTGAACGAGCTGGCCAGGTTTTCAGCCCACCAGATGGCAGGCGACGGCGACGACGCCCTCTGCGGCATCACCCTCCTCCGGGACCGCAAAGCGGCCACCATCGGCTGGAGCAGCGATTCGGCCCGCGAAGTGGACGAGATCCAGTACTCCCTGTCCCAGGGCCCGTGCCTGACTGCCGCGGAAGAGGAACGGGAAGTCAACGTCCCGGACCTCTTTGAGGAAGACCGGTGGGGTCCGGACTATGCCAACGCCGTGGCTGCCCACGGCCTGCGTTCGGTACTGTCGCTGCCGTTCAACCTCCAGGGGGAAGCGAAGGCGGCCCTGAACCTCTACTCCGACGTGCCACGCAAATTCGATGAACGTGCGGCAGCCAAAGCGCGCGGCTACACCAGGGAGATCTCCCAGGCCCTGCGGCTTGCGGTCAGGTTCTCGCTGCATACTGACAGCGCCGCGAACCTGCGTGCCACCCTGGAATCCCGGACCACGATCGATATCGCCGTGGGCATCGTGATGGCACAGAACCGGTGCAGCCAGGAAGCCGCTGTCCGGATCCTCACGGAAGCGTCGAGCAACAGCAACACCAAGCTCCGTAATGTCGCCAAGTCGTTGGTGGAGTCCGTGGGCGGGAATGCAACCCGCACCCACTACCAGGAGCCGGGAGAAGTGCAGGCAGGCTGACACCTGGTTGCCGCTTGTGCCGGGCCCCTGTCCGAAGATAGGCTCTACGAGGTTGAGCCGTCGGCCATAGACACCCTTAATTGGAGTACCTATGGACCGCTCATTGCACGCCCTCGTCACGCGTGACGTTCTCACGGACACCGTCCGGATTGACGTCCGCGGGAGCCTCAACGGGGAATCCCGCCCCTCGCTCGTCCACCTGATCACGCGCATCAGGGGAATGGGCCTTGCCTGCCACATTCGTGTAGACCTCTCCAGTGCCGCGCTCGTAGAGTCGGCGGCACTCGCCGGGCTCCGCAACGTACTCAACTCCGTGGACGAAGCGTCAGTCACCGGACTTTCGGGGGCTGGCGTCTCGCTGGTGCTCAGCGGCACGGCGGACGGGGCATCGCAGGGTGCCCGATCGGGCGGGCAGCTGCTCGTACTCACCGATGAACCCGCTGAGGCGCAGACCAATCCCGCCGACGCTCCTTTGATGGGTCAGGGGTTTACGGAATATACCGACGAGGAGCTCTTCACTGCCAGCGACTCACTCTTTGCGCTGCTGGACAATCCGGTGGCTTTCGGGGGTTCGGACCTGCTTGGCCGGTACAACGACGTCGGCGAGGAAATTTCACGCCGGAAACTCCTGGGCGCCCCTGGCGAGCCAGCCAGCGAACGCCTCTACGAGGCGGCAGGCGAAAACCAGGTCGCCAGCTGACCCGTCCCCCGGCGGCTCGGCCGGTTGGCTGCGCCCTCGGTTGGGCCGCGCCGCAGGTGAAGTGCCGGCCCTTGGTTTCCCGGAAGTTGCGGTGCCGGCTTCCGCTGTGGCTACGGTAGATGTGTGCCGTACAGGGCGGAAGACCCGCAGGAAAAACCTGAACAGCCGGGAATCGACCACGCCCGGCTGCTGGCCGGCGCGGCCTCCCTCAAGCGGTTCTCGCGCCGGGGCTTCCTGTCCGGTGTCGGGGCATCAGCGGTCTTGGTGGGGGACATGCTGGTCACCCGTACGGTGCAGGCCGAACGGCGCGTCAACAGGATCCTCCCGGTGGCGGACGACTTCGCGGACGCCTACTATCCGGATGCCAGCTGGTTTCTTTTCCCCGGCTACAAGACGAGCTGGGAAGAGGCGCAGTGGATCCTGAACGCCCTGCGCGGCGCGCTCAACCAGCGTGGCCGGCTCGCCGCCGTCGGCTATTCCAACCAGGGGCTGGACATTGACGGGCTGGTCATCGAAGTGATCCAGCATGTCAGGGCCAACAAGCTCACCAAGCTGTTTTTCTACGGCCACAGCTTCGGCGGCATGGTGGCCACCCAGGTGGCGGCCCGGCTCCGCGAACTCCATGGTGTCGAAGTGGCGTTTATCGTTCTCGACTCAAGCCCGTACAGCAAGTTCGACGTGCTCGACCAAAGCTGGTTCGACGGCGTCGTGTTCCTGTACGAACACGGCTTCCGTGTCCCGTCCGTGGTCCGCGGGGGCTACGAACTGGGGGAGCGGGTCATCCACAAGGACGAACGGAGCTGGCGGCAGATATTGGACCAGACGCTGGAGCAGTTATCGCCGATTGCCCCGTCAAGCGTGCTGATCCAGACGGAATCCGCCTACATCTACCACTTCAACGGCAGCAGATATGCGGAGAACCTGGGCGGAACCAAGATGGCTTACATCGGTAACCCCCGGGACGGGACCGTGAGCTACCCCACCGCGGTGGCAGCCTGGGCCACCGTTTTCCGTTCAAATATCGTCTCCACCCACCTCCAGACCGATGGTGCCTTGCCGGCGCACGCCAGCCCGGGCTGGAATCCCACCGTCTACCGGCCCATCCTGGAGCAGTTG
>NZ_QAIQ01000632.1 GCF_003061105.1 Arthrobacter sp. HMWF013 | reverse complement strand
ACGTATAGCGCCCGGGCTGCCGGGACATGGCACTGACCGTCGAGTCCGGCCTGAACCGGGACCACTCGGCGTCGTACTTCTCCACCGCGGCAAGCAGGCGCGAACGCACCATGCCGTCAAGCGGCCGGGGCGTGAGGATTTCCCAACGGGTACCGATGCCGTCGAATGTGAAGTCTGCCCACTCCCCGTGCGGCACGGCCTACTTGGCCTCCGCTTTGATCGTCTCAAGCGCCTTGTTGAAGCCGCCGCTGGTCAGCGACGATCCGGCCACCTTGGACACGTTGAGCTCGTCCACACTCTTGCCCACGATCTGCGCCGCGATGCCGCCGGCGAACTCGCCCTGGAACTTCTTGGTGTTCGGATTGGACGGATGCTGGGTGATGTTCACCGCAGTGACGGTCCCTGAAGCCAGCGTCAATTCCACCCCGACAGTTTCTGTCCCGTTGGGGGAGACGTAGGTCCCGTCGGCGCTGTACGTGCCGTCCTGGTAGACGGAACCGCTGCTGGCCAGCGATGACGCCGTGCCTGAAGGTGAAGTGGTGGACGGGGTTTCGGCTGAGTTGGTGCCGGTGGCCGGGGTGCTCTGGGCGGACGGCGCGCAGCCAGCCACCGTCCCGGCGAGGGAAAGGCCGGCGATACCGGCGAAAACACTCTTGCGGACTGACGGTCTCATAAAGGGTCTCGTTTCGTGGGCTGGGTGCTTACGGTGTACTCAACGTCGGATTCAGCGTAATGGTTCACCCTGTGATTGCGTTGTGTGCGCACTGTGACGGCCGACGCTCAAATTCGTCCACGTCCCGGCCGCCGGTAGGCTAGAGGAGTGACTCCCGAAGAACTCTCCCTCGCCATATCCACCTGCCTGAAAGACGCTGTCGCCGCTGGCGAAATTGCCCTTTCCGCATCAGCCGTCCCTGATGATGTGCGCGTGGAGCGACCGAAGAACCGGGAGCACGGCGACTGGGCTACCAACATCGCCCTCCAGCTGGCCAAACAGGCCGGTACCAATCCGCGCGAATTTGCCACGGTGCTGAGCACCCGGCTGAAGTCGATCGACGGCGTGTCCGCGGTGGATATCGCCGGGCCCGGGTTCCTTAACATCACCGTGGATGCCGGTGCTGCCGGCGCCCTCGCCAAGGCCATCGTGGAAGCGGGCGCGCAGTACGGCACGAACGCGGCGCTCGCCGGACACACCGTGAACATGGAGTTCGTCTCAGCCAACCCCACCGGACCGCTGCACATCGGGCACACCCGCTGGGCAGCCCTGGGCGACGCCATCGCCCGGGTGCTGCGTGCTTCCGGCGCTGAAGTCACCGCCGAGTACTACATCAACGACGCCGGCACGCAGATGAACGTTTTCGCGCAGTCGGTCTATAACCGGCTCCACGGCCTTCCGGTGCCGGACGGCGGCTACCCCGGCCAGTACATCGCGGACCTGGGCCATGAGGTGCTGACTGCGCACCCGGACATCCGCGAACTGACCGAAGTGGCGGCCATTCCGGTCATCCGCGCCGCGGCCTACGAAGCCCAGATGAAGGACATCCGAGCGACGCTCGCCGATTTCGGCGTCGATTTCGATGTGTTCTTCTCCGAGCAGGAACTGCACGACGCCGGCGCCATTGAAAGTGCCGTCGCGCGCCTCCGCGAACAGGGCCACGTGTTCGACGACGGCGGTGCGGTCTGGCTGCGGACCACCGACTTCGGTGACGACAAAGACCGGGTCATGATCCGGGCGAACGGCGAGCCTACCTACTTCGCTGCCGACGCTGCCTACTACCTGTCGAAGAAGGACCGCGGCTACACCGAGAAGATCTACCTGCTCGGCGCGGACCACCACGGCTACATCAACCGGCTCAAGGCCATTGCGGCCGCCGCAGGGGATGATCCCGAGGTCAACATCGAGGTGTTGATCGGCCAGCTGGTTTCGGTCAACGGTGCGAAGCTGTCCAAGCGTGCCGGCAACATCATCGAACTCAAGGACCTCATCGACTGGCTGGGCAAGGATGCGGTGCGTTACTCCCTGGCCCGTTTCCCGGCAGACTCGCCGCTGACCCTTGACCCGGATCTGCTGAAGAAGCACAGCAACGAGAACCCGGTCTTCTACGTCCAGTACGCCCACGCGCGGACCCGCGGCGCGGCCCGGAACGCCGTTGCCGCCGGTGTGGACCGCAGCGCCTTCGAGGCCTCACTGCTGGACCATGCCACCGAGAACGAGCTGCTGTCCTACCTGGGCAGCTACCCCTCGATCGTGGCAAAGGCCGCTGAACTGCGCGAGCCGCACCGGGTGGCCCGCCACCTTGAAGTCATTGCAGGTGCGTACCACCGCTGGTACGACGCCTGCCGCATCGCCCCCATGGGTGACGAGACGGTGACTGACGTCAACCGCACCCGCCTGTGGCTTAACGACGCCACCAGCCAGGTGCTGGCCAACGGCCTGGACCTGCTTGGCGTTTCCGCGCCGGAACGGATGTGATCCCCATGTCAGAACAGCCCTCGGCTTCCGCGGGTCACGAGTCGCCGTTGGCACCTGAGTGGCTTGCCGTTCCTGCCGATCTGAACGCCCTGCACCAGCCGCTGTGGGCCCAGGACGTTGACCGGAACGTCGACGGCGAACTCGCCATCGACGGTATCCCGGTCAGCGAGCTGCAACGGCAGTACGGAACGCCGTTGTTCGTGATGAGCGAGAACGATTTCCGGGCCCGCGCCCGTGCATTCAGCGACGCGTTCAACAACGCGTTCGCCGACATCTGCGGCGGAGTGGACGTCTACTACGCCGGCAAATCGTTCCTCTGCACCGCCGTGGTGCGGTGGGTGGAGGAAGAAGGCCTGCGGCTGGACACGGCCTCCGGCGGGGAACTCGCCGTCGCTGCCCGGGCCGGGATCCCCGGCGCGGACGTTGCCCTGCACGGCAACAACAAGTCCGACGGCGAAATCCACCGCGCCCTCGACATGAAACTTGGCCGGATCGTGGTGGAC
>NZ_QAIQ01000631.1:3137-3583 GCF_003061105.1 Arthrobacter sp. HMWF013 | reverse complement strand
GCTTCTGCCAGAGTCCGCCCGCCACTGCGGCACCAAACGCACCGTAGACCACCAGGAGGATGGCGCCGCGGTCCACCACTTTCAGCGCAGGAGCCAAGCGGTCCGTCCATCTGACTGTCAGTTTGTGGAGTAGCTGGCCCACGATGAACGGTGCCACTATCTGCAGCCCAATCCTGACAGCCGACGTGGCATTCATTCCGCTGTATGCACCCATGGCGAGGGCCACCAGGAGGGGCGTGGCCAGGACCCCGAGCAAGTTCGAGATGGACGCCGCGCAAATGGCCGCCGCGGTGTTCCCTCCTGCAATTCCGGTGAAAGTGGTGGCTGTTTGCACTGCGGTGGGAAGCATCGTCAAGAACAGCAACCCCGCTACGAGTTCAGGGGTGAGGTACCAGGATGTTGCGGCGGCCACGCCGAAACCCAGCAGAGGAAAAACAACAAACGAA
>NZ_QAIQ01000631.1:0-3127 GCF_003061105.1 Arthrobacter sp. HMWF013 | reverse complement strand
GCTTTCAGCCCCTGTAGTGCCACTGACGGCGGCAGCCGCAGCCCGCTGAGAAAAAACTGGATGGCCACCGCGATGCCACCGGCGGTGGACAGGACAGGGCCAAATGCGTCGGGTGGCGGAAACAAAGCCGCCCCCACAAGGGTGGCCAACAACAGCACAATAAAGGGATCTATCCACGCAGACCTCCGACGGAGTGAATGCGCGTAAGTTGCCGTTTTTCCCATGTCACAACATCCTTCTCCAGTAAAGGACTTCAGAATACTGTAGACAATCTGACGAAAGTGCACCGCGTGTAAACCCTGTGTAAACTCACCGCCCCCTCTTCATTCGGTGAATGTGTAGACAGTAGTCTTGGATCATGATTGTCCAGGAAAGCCTCGTCTCCCTTGCTGCCAACGAGATCCGAAAGCTGATTGTGAGCGGAGAGCTGGCGCCGGGCGACAAACTGAACGAGCCCCCGCTGGCCGAACGCCTCGGGATCTCCCGCCCTCCCCTCCGGGAGGCCTTGCGCACCCTTGAGAGCGAGGGCCTCCTGGAACAGTCGCCACGCCGGGGCTACCGCGTGGTGGCCATGACAGAGTCGGACATCGACGAGATCTACTCCCTCAGGCGCGCTCTGGAAATGTTCGCTTTGGACCGCCTCTTGGCACAAAGGGATCCGTCCACTTATGCGGCCCTCGACCCGATCATGAAAGCCATGCGTTCTGCGGCCAAACGGGGAGACCAGGCTGCAGTCATCCAGGCGAACGTTGACTTCCATACGGCGCTGGTGGACGCGGCCGGGCACCGGAGACTCAGCGACACATACCGGACCCTGATGTTACAGATGCAGCTCTGCATGGCAGCCAACGTCCTGAACGAGGCCCGGACCAAAGGCGACCTCACCAAAGGCTGCGACCGGCATGCGGAGCTGTTGGAGTGCCTCCGCTCCGGGGACCCGAAGCGCATCCGGCGTGAATTTGAAGAACACGGCGAACGGGATTACCTGGAAAGACAGGGCGCAAGCGACACATTGGCCGCTGCACAATGAGCCCCTCGCTGCTGAGCAGCATCAACGCCGGCTACCAGGACGCCACCGCCCTTGCCGAGGCGGTGCAGGCGGGCGCGCTGACTGCCACTGACGTGGTGGCCGCCGCGCGAAAAAGAGCCAGCTCAGAAAAAGGACACGCGCTCAATGCTTTCATCACCGAAGACTGGGACGGCGCGGCCGCGGCGGCCGCCTCCCTCGATGCCCGCCGTGCGGCCGGCGAACCGCTGGGCCCGCTGGCAGGAGTGCCTTTCAGCGTCAAGGACGTGATCGCTGTTGCCGGGCTTCCGGTGACGGCTGCCAGCCTCGCGTTTGCCGGCACGACGGCAACAACCACGGCCCCCGCGGTGCAACGGCTGCTGGACGCCGACGCCATCCTGATCGGAAAAACCAACTGCCCGGAATTTGCCTTCGGGGTCACCTGTGACAGTCCGCTGAACGGCAGGACCGGCAACCCCCGATTTCCGGCCGCGACCCCAGGTGGTTCCAGCGGCGGGGAAGCCGCCTCGATCGCGGCAGGCATCTCCGCGCTGGGTGTGGGAACAGACTTCGGCGGATCTTTGCGATGGCCGGCCCAGTGCGTCGGGATTGTTGCATTGCGTCCAGGAATTGGAGCGTTGCCCGGCGAAGGGCAGGTGCCGGGGCTTGGCGGAAACTTCGGCTCTGAAGGCGTGCTGCCTGCGGTCAGCCCGGGAATGCAGGGCTCGTTCCAGACGATCGGCCCGCTTGCGCGCTCGGTGCGTGATCTGCAGGTGGCCTACCGTGTGATGTCCGGCGTGGAAGCAGACGCGGGAACCGGACAAAGCGCCGCGTTCCGTGTTGGATGGAGTGACGGCCGCGTCTTTGGTCCGGTCCGCAGCGAAGTCAGCGCGCTGATGGGGCGGCTGGCAGCTGCACTTGCCGCGGCGGGTCACGCGGTAGAGCAGCAGCCCGACCTGCTGGCGGAGTGCCTGCCTGCCTACAACCGCTTGCGCGCGCTTGACCCCATGCTCGATCATGCCGCTGCCGTCGCCGGCAAAGAGGACAGCGTATCCGGGCCCAACCTGGAGACCATCCGGGAATCACTCAGGGCCTCCTCCGCGGACACAGGCCTGGCGTGGGCAGCCGCCGAGTCTGCGCGCCGGCAGGCTCTCCGCCAGATCAATGCGGTGGACGTTGTCCTGCTTCCGGTGGCCGGGGGCCCCGCGGCGGACGTTGAAGGCGTACTGGATATAGACGGCCGGCAGCTGCAGGGTTGGGAAGTCATGGGACCCTGCCGGGCCGTGACCTTGACAGGCTGCCCCGTGGTGTCACTGCCGGTGGGATTGTCTGCAGAAGGGCTCCCTCTGTCCGTGCAGGTGATAGCCCCTCCGGGAGGTGAGCTGACCGCCCTCGCCTTCGCCGAGCTGCTGGAGGCTCTGGTTCTCGAGCACAGCGTGAAGCCCGCAGGGGACCGTACGGCCAGCTAACTGTAAAATTGTCTACAGAATTCACAATTAACATAGTCGAAACGAAGCAGGCGATCCCCGGACACACGGAGCCCATAGCGTCTTCCCTGTCAGCAACCATCACTGGCAACGGATTACTGAAAGTGGGAAGCAACGCATGTTTTCACGCACTAGCAAAGCCGCCGTCGTCGCGGCTCTGGCCGCCCTCACCCTGGCCGCCAGCGGCTGCTCGGCCAGCAGCTCCGCCTCTGCGGACACGGCTCCGAAGGAAAAATTCACCATCGCCACCAGCGGCACCTTCCGGCCCATTACTTTCTCGGAGGCCGGAAAGCTGACCGGCTTCGACATTGAAGTGGGCACGCTGATCGCCGACAAGCTGGGCATGGAAGCAGAATTTGTCGAAGGCCAGCTGACGGGCTTGCTTCCCGGACTGAACAGCGGAAAGTTCGACGCCGTGATGTCGGGACTGACCATGACCGAACCCCGCAAGCAGTCCATCACTTTCTCCACCCCCTACCTGGCGGACGGTGCGGTTGCCGTTGTGAAGAAGGACAACACCTCGGTGGAGCAGGTCAGCAAGCTGGACGGCTTCATTGTCGGCGCCATCGGCGGCTCAGGCACCGAATCCGATGTCAAGGGCATCGGCGGTTTCAAAGAGCTCAAGGCCTATCCC